>NZ_JBRREG010000071.1:0-26560 GCF_056760155.1 Stenotrophomonas sp. STEN022 | reverse complement strand
CTCCTACACGTGCTTCTGGGCACCGCGACGTAACGGGCTGCCGCACTCCGCTCTCAACCACAATCTACCCGGCTGGCAGACACAAGCGGCGTAAGCCGCGAAGCAAACGACCCAAAAGATCGCAGTCTCTTCCTGCAATTTAAGCAACCCCAGCTTCGCGGCTTACACCGCTCCTACAAACCGCAAACGCAAAGCACCACCACAATCGCAACCGGCACAAATCCACTGCAAAACAAACAACAAAAAAGGGCTCGCATTTCTGCGAGCCCTTGAAATTTTGGTGGCCGAGGACGGAATCGAACCGCCGACACGGGGATTTTCAATCCCCTGCTCTACCAACTGAGCTACTCGGCCACTTTGTTTTGTTTTCGTCGGCGTTGCTGCCGTCGAGGAGGCGTATATTACGGAGCTATTTCGGTTTCGGCAAGCCAATTTCACAAAAATTTTCACATCCGCCGAAAATTCCTCGAAATGCCTTGTGCAGCGAGGCTTCAGATGCAGAAGCCGCTCAGCCGCATGGCGAAAAAATCGCCAAACCACCTATTCCCAGCGCAAAAACGCAAAGAAGCCGCTTCATCCGATGCGGCTTCTTTGCTTGAAGACTTGGTGGAGCGGAGGAGGATCGAACTCCCGACCTTCGCATTGCGAACGCGACGCTCTCCCAGCTGAGCTACCGCCCCACACGGTGAGCCGAGCATAGCGCGGCATTGCCGCCTTCGCCACTGGACCGCCACCAGTCCCTCTCAACCGCAATCCAGGCAACACCCAAGCGGCAGATTGTCACCCAGCCTCGCATTGTCTCCCGCATTCGCTTTTGATTCTGCTCCAGCGTCTCAGCCGCCAACAACTCAACCTTCACTCGTCGCCATCACCGCGAACAGCATCCAGGTGGTATGCGGAATCCACTGCTCCACCCAGCGCCACTGCTCCGAGTCCGGTCCTGGCGCGAAGCTGATGCCTGCACCGCGATCACTGTCCAGCGCACCGGTGATGCCGTTGGAGATGCCGCCGACGAACATCTCGCCAGCACTTTCCATCACGATCGGCGGGTTCTTCTGGCCGAAGCCGTAGAGCATGGAGATGCCGTAGGGGTTGCGGCCCAGCGTCCAGTCGAGCTGGTCCTGCGCGTAGCGGGCACGATCAGCAGACAAGCCATAGCCGGCAGCGCCATGGGCCGCCAGCTTGCGGCTGCCGATGACCATCGCCGCACTGAGCGAGGCCAGTCGCGCGCTTTCACCCTGCCACCAATAGCCGGTTTCATTCCGATGCGGGATGAAGAAACCCTCCATTACCTCGCCTGCGGCCTTGCCATCCTGCGTCAGCTGGAAGCGCTGGCGCGCATAACCGTAGGGGTTGGCAACCGACTGGGTCATGGCCAACTCATGCTTCAGCGCCGATCCAATAGCCTGCAGCGCGCGCTCGCGACGTACCTGCTCCGGCTCGATGTCGACATAGGCGGACAGGCTGATCACTGGCAGGCCAGCCTCAGCGGCGTGATAGTACGGCCGACTGCCGCCATCACTGATGAAGCCACCATCGGCCTGTTGCCGCCGGATCAAGCTGATCGCACGCATCCGCGCATCATCCAGATAGCGCTGCGCACCAGTGGCGTTGTGCAGCTCCACCAACGCCATCAGCGCGGTGTAGTCGTCGATGATGTTTTCCTTGCCATCGGCACCGTACTGCGGATTGAACTTGCGCAGGTGCGCATATGCGCGCTCCGCATCGGCGAGATACTGCGCACCATCAAACTCGCCGTGCCGACCAGATTGTCTGGCCAGCATGGAAGCCCGCGCCAGCGCGGCGATGGCCATCCCGCCACCGGCACGGAATGCCGAACGGTACAGCGTGGTGTAGGTCCCAGCGATGCCTTCGTAACCTGTGACCATGCGCTCGGCACCCGGCGTCCCCCACTGGTCGAATACCGTGGTGTAGAAGTAGCCCTCGTCATCGAGAATGCGGTGCAGATAGTCCGCACCCCAGAACGCCTCGTCCTCGACCTGCGTCTGCAACCCTTGTGCAGCAAACAGGCTCTTGCGCGCATGTGCACCATAAGCCAACACCCAGGCCGCCATCGAGGCTTGCTGCGGATTGAAATAGTTGGCATAGCCCAGGTGCGACAGATACTTGCCCTTGTCCCCCCCCGCATCCTGCCAGCCGCCCCAGACATTGACCTTGCGCGAGGTCTGGAAGATGCGGATGTTGCGATCGGCGTCATCGATATGGCGGCTGCGCTGGAAATAGCTCAGCAACTGCGCGCCAGTCGTAGCGAAGACGGCGTTGTCACGCACCGGCACCGTTGCCGACTGCGCATGCTGCCTGCCGATGCGCACATCTACCTGGTATTGCCCGGCCAGCTCAGCATCGGAGAAATCGGCACTGAAGTAACGCTTGCCGAGGCTCCATTCGGTGAATGACGGCAAGGCCTGCAACTTGCCGCTGACGACCTGCTTGCCGTCGCGCAGCACGGTATAGCTGCCCTCATCCGCACTGCCTGCATATTCGACGATGGCCAGCTTCGGCCCGCGCCGCTCCAGCGCCACCTGGTTGAGCTGTACCAGCAGCGGCTCGGTTGGCAGACTCACCGATACGGTGGTCTTCGGCTCCGCCGCCAAGGCCTTGGGTGATTGCAGCAGGCCAGACAGGGCCAGCGCCAAGGCGGCCACCACGAGAACACCGGTCTTGCGGGAATGCGGCAAAGCGGTCATCGGCACGGTTCCGGATAGACTAGGCATCGCAAGTTAGCCATGCAGCCATCTGTCGTCAATAAATACTTCACATGGATGTATGAATAATACAGCTATCTCCCCTCTCCCTATGCTCAAGCGGTTTCAACGCCTATGAATATTGGCCGCGGCGCCACCCAGCAATCCAGCGCCCCCTATAACCGCCGCCTCGTGCTGGATTTCATCCGCCAGCAGGGCGCAGCTTCGCGCAAGGACATCCAGGAAAAGGTCTCACTCAGTCCGCAGACGGTGGCCAACATTACCAATGAGCTGGAGACGATCGGCCTGATCGTCTCGCGCCGGCAGAAAGACCTCAAAACCCGCGGCCAGCCGCCCATCGCCTTCGAGATCAACCCCGACGCCGGCCAGTCGATCGGCATCAGCCTCGAGCCAGGCCGCGCCTCGGGTGCCTTGGTCAACCTGGTGGGCCAGATCGATGCACGTTGCGAGGTGCAACTGCAGGGATGCGATCGCAACCAACTCCTCGCCGGCCTGATGGAACTCGTAGCCAACCTGCGCAAACAGGCCAGCGCCCGCCTCTGGGGCATAGGCGTCGCCCTGCCCGGCCCGCTCGGCGATACCGAGCTGAGCTTTGTCGGCCCCACCGCACTGGAAGGCTGGAAGGACCTGTCCATCCTCGATCAGCTGCAGGAAGCCACCGGTCTGCCACTGTTCCACAGCGTCGACAGCGTTGCCGGCGCGCTGGGCGAGACCCTGTACGGGGTCGCCAAGCACCTGGACAACTTCTTCTACCTGCACCTGAGCATGGGCCTGGGCGGCTCGCTGATCGTTGGCCGCAACACCTACCGCGGTGCCGACGGCAATGCCACCGAGATCGGCCACGTGCCGGTCGTCCCGGGCGGTACGCCCTGCTATTGCGGCAACCAGGGCTGCCTGGAACGTTACCTTTCCCTGCATTCGCTTGCCGAAGCATTGGGCTTGGACGACGGCCAGATCCACACCCTGAACCTGCTCGACCGCCTTGACGACCCCAACGATCTACCGCTGCAGCACTGGTGCCAACAGGCAGCCCAACGCCTGCGCGATGCCATCTGCATGATCGAGAACATGCTCGACCCGCAGACCATCGTCATTGGCGGCTCCGCCCCGCAGAAGCTGGTGCAGCGCTTGGTCGACCTGGCCCAGCCCCTGCATCGCTCGGTACGCGGCCGGCCCTCGCCGGAACTGCCGCGCGTGATGATCTCCAGGCACGAAGAAGACTGCTCATTGCTGGGCGCGGCGGTCCTGCCCATCCACGAACTGCTGTCGCCCCGCCTAGAGGGCGTGCAGAAGGACGATCAGCCCGAAGTACAGGCAGCCGAACTCCTCGGCCATCGGCTGGCCAATGGAGGACGTCGAATTTAATTAAACTTCCACTGGATATTTTTATTGACAGTGCCGATTCGGGGTGCCTATAGTCGCCCCATGACGCAAAATCAGCCCCAGTTCAGCATCATCGGCGATGTCAGCGTGGACCTGGTCCTGGGCACGTTGAACCAATGGCCCCGGATCGGCACCGAACAGTTGCTGCCGCGCAGCGAGCTGCGCGCCGGTGGTTCCGCTGCCAACTCCGCCATCGCCGCCCGCCACCTCGGCCTCAGCCCTCGCCTGATCGGCGCCATCGGCGACGATGACCTCGCCCAGTGGCTGCTATTGCAGTTGGCCGGCATCCGCGTCGACCTGCAGACCTGCGCCAGCGATACCACCATGTCGGTCGGCCTGCTGCATGCCGATGGCGAACGCACGTTCTTCACCAGTTGCGGGCATCTGCAGCATCTGGACCCGGCCTTCGTGATGGAACATCTGCCGCCGGCCGCGCCCGGCAGCATCGCCCTGTTCACCGCCCCGTTCCTGCTGCCAGGCCTGCGCGACCACTACGCCCTGCTGCTGGCTCAAGCCTCAGCCAAGGGTTACCAGGTGGCGATGGATACCGGTTGGCCGCCGGAGGGCTGGACACCGCAGGTGCTGCAGGAAGTGGAAAGCTGGCTTGCCCATTGCGACCACCTGCTACTCAACGAGCTGGAGCTGACGAGCATCGCCGGCAATCATGATCTGGAGCCCGCCGTGCAGCACATTGCCAGCAAGCTCAAGCCCGGTGCCCAGCTGATCGTGAAACTGGGCGCTGCCGGCGCATTGGGCCATGCCGATGGCCAAACCATCCGCTACGCGGCCGAACTGACCCCGGACATCTTCGACACCGTGGGTGCGGGCGACAGCTTCAATACCGGCTACCTCGCCGCCTCTTTGAACCACGCCAATCTGCACGACGCGCTGGCGGCTGGCTGCCGCACTGCTGCTGCAATCCTGCCGCGTTTTCCCCGCAAGAGCATCGCTGCCGGCGAGCTCTCCCATTGCCTGCAGTCGTATCCCTGACCCCGGAGCCACGACCATGAAGCACCGGCCAGTGATCATCGGTTACATCCTCCTGATCTGGTTCGCGATTTCCTTCATTACCAACCTGATCGGGCCGCTGATGCCGATCGCCATCCAGGACTTCAAGCTGAGCCTGACCATGGCCGGTTTCATGCCGTTCTCCTTCTTCCTCGCCTACGGATTGATCTCGATCCCCGGCGGCATGCTGATCGAAGTACGCGGCACCCGTTTCACCCTGTTCGCCGCCTTCGCCCTGAACTTCACCGGTGCCTTGGCCATCGCGCTGATGCCGGGCTATGTCTCGGTGGTTGGCGGCCTGTTCGTAATCGGCCTTGGCATGGCCCTGCTGCAGGTGGTGATCAATCCACTGATGCGCACCGCCGCTGGCGAGCAGCACTTCGCGTTCTTCTCGGTGATGGCGCAGCTGGTATTCGGCCTGGCCTCGTTCCTGAGCCCACTGGCGTTCCGCCTGTACATGCAGCAACCGGGTGTGGAAGGCCAGCCGTTGGCCTGGCTGAACTTCTATTGGTACTTCAGTGCTGCCTTCGTGCTGCTGGCCCTGCTCAACTACAAGCTACCTTTACCGGCAGTGGAACTGCAGGACGACGAGCGCGCCGGCAGCCGCGAAGCCTACCGCAGCCTGCTGCGACGCCGCGATGTGCGCCTGTTCTTCCTCGCCATCGTTGCCTATGTAGGCACCGAGCAGTCCATCGCCAACTGGATGTCGCAGTTCCTGCACAGCTACCACGGCATATCCGCTACTGAACAAGGTGCAATCGCCGTCAGCCGCTTCTGGGGCTTGATGTCGCTGGGCTGCCTGACTGGCCTGGGCCTGCTGAAACTACTGGATTCAAAAGTGGTGTTGGCGATCTTCTCGACGCTGGCCATCGCCTGCCTTGCACTTGCCCTTTTCGGCCCTGCTGCCGTCTCTCTGTTGGCCTTTCCGGCTGCGGGCTTTTTCTTGTCAGTGATGTTCTCGGTGATCTTCTCTCTGGGATTGAATTCGGTCAGCCAACACCACGGCGCGTTCTCCGGAATTCTGTGCAGTGGCATTCTCGGTGGTGCCATCGTGCCGCTGTTGATAGGCATCGTTGCCGACCACCTTGGCCTGCGCGCGGGCATGTGCCTGGTCTTCATCCCCCTGCTTTATATCCTCAGCGTCAGTGCCTGGGCCAGGCCTCTGGTACGCAACCAAACCCTGTACTCGCAGAAAAAATCCCCCGCCTCGTCCTGAGCAGGGAGCCGTACCAGCCATCGCGCGGGCCTGCCGGCCCAAGTCGCCGTACAACCAGGAGCCAACGATGAAGAAGCATCCCAGCGCTGTTCGACCGACCGGCATCGCTGCCGCGGTGGCAGCCGTACTGATCAGCTGTGCAACTGCGCCGGCACTGGCCCAGTCCAGCACCGCCGATGAAGAAAACAAAGCCAAAACCAGCGACGCCCAGACCACCCTGCAGACAGTGCGGGTCTCGGCCACCCGCGTTGAATCGGACCTATTGAAAACGCCGGTCACCGTTACCGCCGTCACCCAGGAAGCACTGACCCGCGAAGGCATCCGCGACGTTCGCGGCCTGTCCGGCAGCATGCCCAACCTGCAGATCGCCAATGGTCCGGATTCCGGCGTGCAGGTGAGCATCCGTGGCATCGGCGCCAACAACTTCACCGAGATCGGCGACCCCGCCGTGGGCCTGCATGTGGCCGGCCTGTACTCGCCGCGCCCGCAGGGCGCGCTGGCGTTGATGTTCGACGTGGATCAAGTCGAAGTGCTGCGCGGCCCACAGGGCACCTTGTTCGGCCGCAACTCCACCGGCGGCAGCATCAACATCATTCCGGCCAAGCCGCGTTTCGATTCCACCTTCGGCAGCACCGAGCTGGAGCTGGGCAGCTACAACCTGCGCCAGTTCAACCTGATCCAGAACTTCGCGGTCAGTGAGCGCTTCGCCCTGCGCGTAGCGGCGACCAAGGTCGAACGTGATGGCTGGATCGACCAGCAGCAGGACTTCACCGATGTGAACATTCCCGAGCGCGGTTTCATCGCCGATGGCATTCCCGATGTCGACCAGCGCCGCAACCGCAAAGTCGATCGCAAGGACTATTACTACAACCGCGACGAATGGGCTGCGCGCATCGCTGCACGCTTCGCCATCACGGACGATGTGGAGTGGCTGCTGTCTTACGAGAAGTTCCAGAACTCCGGTGCCGGCCAGGTAGGCATGAAGGATTGCGATGCGGCCGCCGGCACCCGTTTCGCCTGCCAGGGCGGCAAGTGGGACGTGAAGATCAATGTGCCGGGCAAAACCGACATGTCGATCGACACCGTGCGCTCCAACCTCAACTGGTTCCTGAGCGATAGCAACAGCATCGAGTACAGCGTGGCCTTCGCCAGCCAGAAGCGCTCGCAGATTTCAGACGACGATGGCGGCTACCACGAGATTCCGTCGCAGGTCACCGCCACCTTGCCGGTGACAGCAGACGGCGACTGGGGCGTCTGGCCAGTGCGTGACAACACATCAATCACCTTGGACTCCAAGTACAAGTCGTTCGTGCACGAGCTGCAGTTCAAGCATCAGGGCGAGCGCTTGAATCTGGTCTCCGGCCTGTTCTGGATGCGCGAGAAGAACGCCATCAACTACGCACAGGAGATGCTTGTCAACGCGCCCTTCGGTTTTCCGATCAGCCAGTTCTATCACCAGCCCAACCGCCAGATCGACGCCAAAGCGATCTTCTCGCAGGCCGATTGGCACTTCGCCCCCACCTGGACTGCGACGCTGGGCGCACGCTACAGCCGTGACTCCAAGACCGACCGTGGTGGCCAGGTGTACGGCGGCTGGGATGCCACCTCAACGGCCTACTACAACGGCAAGTACGATCCAGGCACACCGGGCACGCCCGGCTTTCGTCCTCACAACGGCCGCGACCTGACCGAGCAGATGGGGCCGTACGGCGGCATTGATGCGTACAAGCTGTGGGGTCCGCCTGCGCAGAACGACCACTCCGATTCCTGGAACAAGTTCACTTACCGCCTGGGCCTGACCAAGGACCTGTCCGAGGACGAAATCCTGTTCACTTCGTTGTCCACCGGCTACAAGGCCGGCGGCTTCGGTGACAAGGACGATATCTGCGGCGGCAAGGACTGTCTTGAGGGCCCCGCCGGTCCGCAGTATTCCTTCTTCCCGTACAAGCCGGAGACCATCACCAACCTGGAGATCGGCTACAAGGGCCTGCTGCTGGACAAGCGTCTGAGCCTGTCGGTCACCGCGTTCTACAGCCGCTACAAGGACATGCAGGTCACCGGCGACTTCTACGCAGCCAAGGTCCACGTCAACGAACCCTGCCCCGACTGGGACCCGACCTGCGACGTGATCAAGAAGTGGCAGACGGTGAACGTCGGCACGGTGGACATCCCCGGCCTGGAAGTGGAAGTGGACTATCTGCCCACTCCCAACACCCGAATCGGCGGCTTCTTCTCGTACATCAACAGCAAGATCAAGGACTACCCGACCTTCAGCGACGAGTGGAACTGCGGCGTGCGCGAAGAGTTCGGCGCGGTGCCCTGCCCGGAACCCTACACCGGCCCGGACCCGACCTTGGCCGGCCGCCAGATCTACGACATCACCGGCAACCACCTGCCGATGACGCCGAAGTTCACCGCTGGAGTCAACGTCTCCCACACCTTCAAATTCGGCAATGGCTATGAGCTGGTGCCGTGGTTCAACTTCAAGTGGCAGGACAAGATGTACTTCACCCTGCGCAACATCGACAACCCGCATATCTCCGATGGGCAGAAGGCGTATGCCACTGTTGATGCCAGCCTGAGCCTGCAGTCACCCTCGTTCTGGCGCGCCGAGCTGTACGTGCTCAACGCCACTGACAAGATGACCAAGAACTGGGCCGACGATGCCGGCGGTTTCATCCGCGCCTACTGGAACGATCCGCGTACCGTGGGCCTGCGCGTTCGCTTCGATTACTGAGGCCTGTAGCAGGCGCTGACACAACCCCACGAAGACGAGGCAGTTTGCACGCGTACCGCTGTCATACCGCGAACCACCCGCAAGGGTGGTTTCGCCACTTGTGCGATTCGAAGCAGGGTACCAAACGCCACCCTACCCCTCGGCTCAACCTGTAGTGCCGAGCCATGCTCGGCAGGGGCCTTACCTGCGCACCCTCTCCCCAACCCCTTTCCAGTGAAGGGAGAGAGCCATTCAAGCCGACAAACACCGTAGCCTCGGCCCGAACTGTAGCGCCGAGCCATGCTCGGCAGCACCGTAGCCAAGGTAAGCGCAACGCACCCGGGAGCTATTCGCGAAAGCCCCGGGCGCACCGCGCTTACCCGGATTGCACGATCCTATGGCGGCAGCTCGACCGCCTCACTCGGACTTCGCCCATCCCAGGTCCGGCTCCGGGTGGTAGCGCACACCCAACGCATCCAGCTGCGGACGCAACGCGCCCATGCGCTGCACGAAGCCCGCATAGCTACGCTGCCCCGCTGGACTCCAGGCAACCTCAGCCACGGCCGCCAAACGCGGCCACAGGCGAGCATCCGCCGCCGCATCTGTATGCACGAACTCCGTCCACAACGCCGCCTCGATACCAACCGCCGTCTTGAACGGTGCTGGGTCGAAGCTATATGTGCGCTTCAGCGGCACTCCCTCCGCGCGGCACCAATCGGCACCGGGCTGGCCGGCGTAGTTGCCATGATCGATGTAGACATACGAACAGGGCGAAAGAATCAGCGGGTGCCCCTTGGCGACCGCCGCATCGATGGCATAGCCGTCGTTCCATAGTTGCAGCAGGACATTGGGTTTCATATCGGCCACCGAGCCCTCCTCCCATGCAACCGGAGTACGCCCCATCTCATCCACCATCGCAGCAGTACGCCCGACAAAATCGGCGTAAAGCGGGTGCTTGATCTCGTCACCGCCGATATGGATTTCCTGGGAAGGAAAGATCGCCAGTACTTCTTCCAGCACAATGCGGACGAATGGATAGACGACCTCAGGCTTCTCAAGGCACAACACGCTGAAACCCACTTCGACGCCCGAATAGACGGAGCGATTCTCCACGTCATCACAGGCCAGCTCGTTATACGAAGCCAATGCTGCCTGCACGTGCCCCGGCATGTCGATCTCCGGCACGATGGTGACCCCGCGCGCCTGCGCATAAGCCACCAGGTGCTTCAGCTGCTCCTGCGTGTAATAGCCGGCGCGCCCACCCTCCACCGCACTGCCGCCGCCGATCTCCACCAGCTTCGGGTAACGCTTGATCTCGATACGCCAGCCCTGATCGTCAGTCAGGTGCAGATGCAAGCGGTTCAATTTGAACAGCGCCATGCGGTCGATGTGCTTTTCCAGGTACTCCACCGGCAGGAAGCTCCTGGCGACATCCAAAGAGATACCGCGCCAGCGATAGGCTGGCACATCGTTGATCACGACGTGGGCCAGCCGATAGTCCGCTTGGGCGACCGCCGGCAACAACTGGCGCAAGGTCTGCACCCCGTACAGCAGACCTGTATCGGTCCGCGCACTCAGGCGGATGGCGTCGTCCACTACCAGCCGGTAGCCTTCATCGCCCAACGCCGTGTCATTGACCAATTGCAGATGGATGGAGGTTGCCGCCGCATCATTGGTACGGATACCCAAGCTTGCCAGCAGCTCCTGCAATGCACGGCCCGCATTGGCTGCAGCCGTGTCGCCGTTCAGCGACACCGCACCAGAAAAACGCAACTCGCCGACACCAACTTCCATGGATTGTGGAATGGGCACGACATGCGTCAACGGCGCCTTCGTTTCAACCATCGCAGGGGGCCGTTGATTGCATCCGACACCGACAACGGCAACCAGGCAGAGCAACAGGATTTCAAGCTTGAAGGGTAGCTTCATAGCGATAGGCAATCCGCAGGGACATCCCCGCATCATGCACAGTTCTGGCCGCTGCAGCCATTCCAAGTAATCAGCAGCTACCAAGCAGACCACGGTCCCGATCAAGGCCAGCCCACGCTCATAGCACTTAACCTCGGAACCAACGTTCCTGCTGAAAACACGAGCGGCGACCCGATGGAGGGGTCGGGTCGCCGCCCGAGGGCGCGATGGGCTACCCAGCAACATCACTCCGGACGCAACAGTGCCCACGCAGCGGTGAAGCCCGCGTAGAACCAAGATTGCAATCGCACGACAGCCTGCTTCAGTCCTTGGTCTTGCGTCGATAGTCCAGCGGCGGTGCTTCCCGCTGTAGTAGCGGTACGTACCGGAACCCTGCGCCCCGACGTTCGTCGAACTCCTGCTTGGCCTTGGCCACCAGCTCCGGGGACTGCAGCAATTGCACGCCGGCCAGGGCCATTACCTTGGCGGCATTCAACGCTCCTTTGGAACCGATCGACATCCCCGATGCCGCTACTGCCTGCCAGCTGTGCGCTGGGGTTCCGGGCACCCAGGTGGCTGTACTGACGCCGGCCGTGGGGACGTTCCAGCTGACGTCGCCAACATCGGTGGATGCGCTGCCTGCCTGGTCTGCCAGGTACGGCTGCAGCTGTGTTGCCATCTGCAGGTCTGGGCGCTTTTCCAGGCTCTCCTGCAGCTTCTTCGCGAATGCCTGCTCGGCCGGATCGTATTGCACGCCGCCAACCTGCTGCAGCGCTGCCTGCATCACCTGCCCAAGCGTGTCATTGGGCAGCAGCGAGTACACGCCACCGGTCGACTCGAATTCGACCGTGGTACCTGTGCCCATTGCGGCGCCTTCAGCCGCCTTCTGCAGGCGCTCGATCACATCGCGCACCACTGTCGGGTCGGTATGGCGCACGTAGTAATACGCCTCGGCCGCATCCGGCACCACGTTGGGGGCGGCGCCACCGTTGCTGATGACGTAATGGATGCGAGTGCCATCGGGCACGTGCTCGCGCATCAGGTTGGCCATGTAATTGAAGGCTTCCACGCCGTCCAGCGCGGAGCGGCCGCGTTCGGGGGCTATGGCGGCGTGGGCGGCGCGCCCGTGGAAACGGAACTTGCCGCTGATGTTGGCCAAAGTGGTGCCTTGTGCAGCGGAATTCTCCGCGGACGGATGCCAATGCAGCACCACATCCACATCATCGAACAGCCCCGCCTTGACCATGTACACCTTGCCGGAACCGCCCTCCTCCGCCGGCGTTCCGTACAGCCGCACTTCGCCGGGCGTACCGGTCTGCTGCATCCACTGCACCAAGGCACGGGCTGCGCCCACCGAAGCCGCACCAAACAGATTGTGGCCACAGGCCTGACCCGCATCCTGGCCGGCGATGACGCTGCGCACCGGCTCCGCCGCCTGCGCCATGCCAGGCAGCGCATCCATTTCTGCCAGCAGCCCGATCACTGGTCCCTTGCTGCCATTGCGGAAGCTTGCGATGAAGGCCGTCGGCATGCCGGCGACATTGGCCTGGATATGGAAGCCTGCCTGTTGCAACTCCTTCTGCAACAGCGCAGATGATGCATGTTCCAGATAGCCGAGCTCGGGCTGCTGCCAAAGCTGCAGGCCAACCTCAGCCTGCCGCTGCGCGTAGCTGTCCAGCGTACTGATCACGTCCGTGGCAAGCGTGGTTCCTGCAAGAGGAAGCAGTGCTGCCAGCAACGCGGCACGCAGATAACGGGTCTTCATCCAGCCAGCCTCACGCATCAATAAAAACTGACGTTGTCGATCTCGAACCACAGCTTGCTGCCGGGTTCGCCGCTGCCGGAGACAACCAGCTGCTGCAGGTCATCGCCCTTCCACACCGCCACGGGTGCCTTGGCGCGATACGGAGGCTGGCCCTGCAGTGCGGTGAACGGAATCTCCAAGGTCTGCCATTGTGCTCCCGCCTGCAGCGGCGCTATGAAGCGGCGATTGCCCAAGGCCCGTACTTCCAGCTGCAATTCCGGTGCGCTGCCGCGTAGCTCCAAGCGGATGCCGCGATAGGCACGCGCATCCACCGGCGCCACCGAACCACGGCTCAGCGGCAGGATCGTCGCAGCGAAGGCAGTGTCCTTGCTGGACAGCTTGGCCTGGGTCGCCAGTGCGTTGCCGCCGGTTTCGCGTGCGACGATCTCGGTTACCTGCGCGGTACGGTCATTGCCACCATCGGCCTCGTCCACGCGCAGCGTGTCCAGCGCGGTACGACCATCGGTGCGCTCGAAGTCATCAACCAAGGCCTGCACCGGCTGCGCTGGCAAGGCCAAGGCCTTGTTGCCGGCCGGCAACACCGCGCCCTTGCCTTGCACCTGACGACCGGCCACGTAGACCTGCTGCGTATTGCGAACGTCGCCGATTCTTTCCCACGGGCGACCGCTTACCAGCAACAGATCCGCACGCTTGCCAACCTCGATGCTGCCACGATCATTCACGCCCAGCGCCTTGGCGCTGGCCGAGGTACCAGCCAGCAGCGCCTCGCTCGGGGTCAGTCCGGCCTGCACCAGCAGCTCCAGTTCGCGCAGGGTCGATGTGCCATGCGGTGTGCCGGTCATGCCGGCATCGGTGCCCACCACTACCGGGATACCTGCATCGTGCAGCGTCTTGACGTTATGCAGGGCGTTGGCAAAGTTCTGTTCGCGCTGGGCCAGCACATCCGGCTTGCCGTTGTTGCGTCCGCTGCCATCGACGCGCTCGGGCAGATACACCGCCAGCGAAGGTGCATAGGCGGTCCCGTGCTCGCGCATCAATGCGATCAACTCATCGTCAACCGCACCGTCCTGCACGCTGTGCGCGATCACGTCAACGCCCGCACGTGCGGCGGCCTTGCCGCGCTTGACCATCACCGTATGGGTGAACACCTTGAGGCCGTTCTTGTGCGCCTCGTCGACCAGCGCGGTGAGGGTTTCCTCGTCCATGCTGCTGTTGTCGGCGGCATTGGAATAGCGCCAGCCATCGGTGAAGGCCTTGATGAAGTCGGGCTTGTAGGCGGCCACCGCACGCACGCCGGCACGTGCGGCCTCGGGTGAGTTCACCCAGCGCGTGGTGTTCTCATCACCCCAATCCGCGCCATGGCCGAGCGGTGTGCTCATGCGCGCTGCGAACTTGACGTCAGGCGCGGCAATCGAGGCCAGCCAGGCACGGCGTGGCGCATAGGCCTCCGGCGGCTCGTGGAAATCGCTGACCGTGGTAACGCCCGCCGCCATGTAGAGGTTCGCCACCTGCGGCAGTTCCGACGGCGTGGCGTTCGGCGTCCAGTGCGTGTGCAGATCAAACAGACCCGGCAGCAACGCCTGGCCACGTGCATTGACCACGCGTGCGCCCTTGGGGGCCGTCAGTCCGGCGCCGATGGCAGCAATGCGACCGTCCTCGACCAGCACGCTAGCCGCATAAGGTGCGCGGCCCGTGCCATCGAACACCATGGCGTCGCGAATCAACACAGCCTTGTCGCCAGCAGTAGCGGCCACGCTGGCCTGCCCTGCCCCCAGTAGTGCCGCGGTAAGCACCGCCAAGGCGAAACCACGCTTGCTGTTGTAGTGCATGTCTTTGTCCGGATTCATTGCATGGACCGCGCCGCCTGCGGCGCAGCATCAGGGGAGCTCAGCCGCACCACGTCTCCGCGCTGCTGCACCACCAGGCCAAGGCTCAAGGCGACGCTGTTGGCGAAGCCGCGCGGGTCACTGGCCGAATACAAGCCAACGATGCGGCGACTGCCAACCAGCGGGTCATCGATGACGATGCGGGTATCGCTGTAGCGCAGGAACTGCGCCGCCGCGACCGACAAGGTGTCGCCGTTGAACGACAACATGCCTTCGCGCCAGGCCAGTTGTTGGTCCACATCATCGGTGGGCACGGCCTCGATGCGGATGCCGTGGCTGCGGTTGGCCAGCGCGCGGTAGTTGGCCACCAGCCGCGCAGGGGCGACCGCGCCCTGGGTATCGGTCACATCGACGATGCCTTCGCGCACCAGCACCTCCACGCCACCGCTGCGGCGTTCGGTGAGGCTGACCGCGAAACTGGTGCCTACCGCGGTGACATCGGTTTCCTCCGCGCGCACCACGAACGGGCGCTGCGGGTTCTTGGCCACGTCGAACAAGGCCTCGCCCTGCAGCAGGTGGATATCACGGCGGGTCGCACTGAACTGCACCCGCACCTGCGAGTCCGAATCCAGTGTGATCGCCGAGCCGTCCTGCAGCGGCACGCGCAGGATCTCGCCCTTGCGGGTAGCGAAATACTCGGCACCGTCGTCCTGGCGTTGCACGCCGATGGCGAGCACGCCAACCACGGCAGCCAGGCCCATTGCCCAGCGCAGTACGCGCCGCGCCCGTCGTGGCGCGCGGGCGGTGAATGCACGGTCTATTTCGCCGGCCGACAGCGCGCGGGCGCGATCGGTACGCGCCAGCACTGCATGGGCGCGGGCATAAGCGCCAAAGTGGCGCGTATCGGCTTCCAGCCAGGCATCACGTTGCGCACGTTCCTCCACCGTGAGTTGCGCGCGGTCCTCGCGCGCCACCCAACTGGCGGCTACATCATCAATACTCGCATCAGCGCCGACGCGCATGCCTTGCTCCTTCCGCGGCGAACCGCTCACTACTCTTCTGCATTACGTCGTCATCACGCTTCATCGAATCCATCAATACCCGGATTCCCTTGCAGATGTGTTTCTCCACGGTGTTCTCGCTGATCTGCATGCGTTCGGCGATCTCGCGCTGCGAGTAGCCCTCCACACGCCGCAGCACGAACGCCTGCCGACACTTGTCCGGCAAGCTTTCGATCAAGGCGCCTATGCGCGCCAGCTCCTGTCGTGACGACGCCATCCGCTCCGGGCTGACTTCGTCACCGATTATGGCGACGCGGTCGATCTCGGCCACCGCCTCGATCGACACCACCTGCGCGCGCCGCAACTGCTGCAGCACCACCGAGTGGGCGACCGAGTACACATAGGCCTTGGGCTGCAGGATGTGCGATACGTCGGCCATGCCGGCGAGGATGGCGTAGGTCTCCTGGATCACGTCATCCACATCCTGGCGCAGCGACAGTCGCCGCCGCAGCCAGTCCCGCAGTGCAGGCTCGCAAGGCAATATGTGCTCGGCCAACCAGCCGGCACGCTCCCGCGCAAGCGCCGCGTTCATCGCGGCACCTGCCCGGCTCCCGCCGCGTGGCGGAATGGAACGTTTTTGTGCATCAGAACGCCTTGCTCACGTTGATGTACCAGTAACGCGGGTTGGCTTGGTAAACACCCGACGGGTAACCGAACACGTCGTCGGAGATCGGCGGGCGCTTGTTGGCGATGTTGTTGGCACCGACCTTGACCGCCACGTTGTTGAGCCAACCCTCGCGTGCGAAGTCGTACTTGACGAAGGCATTGGCCAGCGTCTGCGATTTGACCGTCCACGGCGTGCCATCGGCCAGGGTCAGGCCATTCTCGACGTAGGAACTGGCATAACGCGCGCTCGCGCCAACCGACAGCTGCTGGTAACGCCAGGTCAGCGTGCCGGACCACTTCCATTCCGGGTTACCGCCATTGCCGATCAGGTCACCACCACCGGTGATGCGGATCGACGGATCCACCAGCCCCGCGGACTTGGCATCTTCCAGCGCCTGCAGTGCCGGCGAACGCTGGCGGTAGAACTCGATAAGGTGAGTACCGGTGACCGAGACATCGAAACGACCGATCGCGGTTTCCGGCGAGTTCCAGCTGAAGTTGTAGTCAACGCCACGCAGGGTCTGCGGCTCCAGGTTGACGTACTGGTCGGTGACGTACAGCACCTTGCCGGCAGCAGCCAGACCGGTGCCGGCGAAGCGGGCGATGTCGTCAGCGGTCGCATCTGCACGCACCACCGCCGAGTTGCTACCGCCCTGCTGGCGCAGCATGTAGTCCAGGATCAGTGCATTGCCTTCGCCGAACAGGCCGATGATGCCCTCCTGCTCATACTTGTAGTAATCGACGGCGAAGGTGAAGCGACCGTAATTTTCCGGGATGAAGCGCGGCTGGAACACCAGGCCGGCACTGGTATTGGTCGAGGTTTCCGGCTTCAGGTCCGGGTTGCCCGAGCGCCGTGCAGTGGTGGAGTAGCTGTAGCCGCCGCAGTTGGCGAACGCCGGCTGTGCACCGCTGCGCTTGTCCGCCTCGCACTGGATGTAGTCGGTGCGGGTGTTGGAACGGCTCACCACCGTGGCGTTGATCTGCTCCAGGTTGGGCGCACGGAAGCCCTTGGCCCAGGACGAACGCAGGGTCAGGCCATCAAACACCTGCCAGCCCAGCGCCAGCTTCGGCTTGGCGACATTGCCGAAGTCGTTGTAGCGCTCGGCACGGCCGGCCACCTGCAGGTCCAGCGAGCGCACCAGCGGGATGTTCATTTCCGGCGATACCAGCGGCACCGAGAACTCGGCGAACAGGCCGGCGACGGTGCGCGAGCCATAGGTATCCGGGGTCGGGCTGACGCCGTACATGTCGCTGGGATAGGCAACGCCGGTGATCGCATCGGTGAAGGTCACCGAACCATCGACGCGTGCATCGCGATCATCGCGCTGGGTTTCGTGCCGCACTTCCAGGCCCGCGGCCATGCCGACATCGCCGGCCCAGGTCTTGAACAGGTCCGCGCGCGAGGCCTTGAAGTCCCACAGGAACAGCTCGGTCTTGCTCTGGCGCTGTGCCTTGTAGAAGAACTGGTCCAGCTTGTCCCAGTCATTGCAGCCGCCGCAGAACGGGTTGTAAGCCGATGCGGTGGGATTGGCCAGGGCTTGCTGGAACAGCGACATGCTCACTGCATCCTGCGTGTCCTTGACCTTGGCCGCCGAGTACAGCGCGGCGCTTTCCCAGTCGAAGCCGTAATGGAAGCCGCGCAGGCCGGCCAAGGCACGCACCTGGGTGTTGTTGACCTCGATGCGGGTCGGCCGCTCGAAGCGGTAGCTGGTGATGGTCACCGGCACGCCGTTTGCGCCGATGTTCAAACCCTGCAGACGATTCGGATTGAGCGAACCGTCAGGCAGATACATCGCGCCGAACGGGTTCCAGTAGTTATTGGCAGCTACCGTCATCGGCAACGCGGTGATGGTGTTGACGCCGTTCTGCAGGCTATAGGCACGCGAGTTGTAGACACCGGCCTCGCTGAAGAACGACAGGCCGTTGTCGAAATCATGCTTGCCGGTGACGAACAGGTTCAAACGACGCACGTCCGGGCTGATCGACAACGGATATTGGCCCTGCTGGTTGTCGCGCAGGTTGGCGTCGGCACCGGAGGTGGCCTTGCTGCCGGACTGCACGCACAGGCCATCGGCAATGGTCGCCGCGCAGCCGCTATTGCTGGTGGGCTGTACATGGAAAGCACCGGCGGTGGTGGTCAACCAGGTACCGTTCTTGGACACGCGCGGACCGACCACGGTGAAGTTGCCCCACGGGCTGTTGGTGTTGCGGTTGTCGGTACCGGCAAGGCCTTCAAACGGCGTGCCGAGGAAATCGGCCGCACGGTTACCGTTTTTGGTCCAGTCCTGGTCCAGCGAGTTCAAGCCGGTGGTGTTGTAGTAGTTGAAGGCGATGGTGATATTGGAGCGCAGGTCTTCGGAGTTCTTGCCCCACATGCCGTTGACGCCGATATCGCGCAGGTCGGTGCCTTCACCGAAGCCCTTCTGCACGCTGATGGTGCCGCCGTCCATGTCATCGCGCAGCACGTTGTTGACCACGCCGGCCACCGCATCGGTGCCGTAGATGGCGGCCGCGCCGTCCAGCAGTACTTCAACGCGGCGCAGGTTGGACACCGGCACCGCATTGGCGTTGTAGGTCAGCACCGGCACCAGGTTGCCGTCGGCCTGGCTGGTGGGATGGACCACTGTGCGGCGGCCGTTGATCAGCAGCAGGGTATTGCCCACGCCAAGGCCGCGCAGGTTGACCGAGGCGATGTCGCCGCGCGCGTAGTTGGAGCTGTTGCCGCCGTTGGTGCCACTGAACGAGACATCGCCCATCTGCGGGATGGAGCGGTAAAGCTCGTCGCCAGACACGGCGCCGGTGGCCTCGATCTGCTCAGCCTGCAAGGTCGCCACCGGCAGGATCGCGGCGGTCTTGGCGCCCTTGATCTGGCTGCCGACCACAGTAATCTGGTCCAGCGTGCTGACGCTGGGGCTGGCCGCTGCCGGCGCGGGTTCAGCGGCTTCCTGTGGCGCAGCCGGAGCTGCTGCCTGCCCTGCAGCCAGTCCACCCAATCCCCCCAGCGAAGCCAACATCGGCGTGGCCGCGCGCAGAGTAATGGTGCGGCCATCGTCCGAGGCCACGCTCAGACCGGTACCGGTGAGCAGGCGGGCCAGCGCCTGGCGCGGCTCCATCTGCCCTTTCAACTCGGCTACTTCAATGCGCTGCGCGCCACCTGAATGCGCTGGGGCGATGATCTGCACGCCGGCCTGTCGGGCGAACTCCGGCAATACCTCCTCGATGCTGCCGGCCTGAAGATCGAACTGTGGTGGCGCTGCCAGCGCCGGAACGGAGGCGCACAACGCCACAACTGCCAGACCGCCGCGGATAGCGCTTGCAAGCGGCAACAACTTGAATGAACGCATGGATGAATCCCCAGAAAATGACGCGAATGACGGCAACCTCTGCCCCCTGCATTAATCGATGCATGACCGCGGCGGTTCCGCCATCCCATCGTCATAGTCGCTGATCTTGCAGACCTGTACCCAACAGGCCGCCATACGCCGTAGTATTCTTGGGAGATAAGCTCAGTACCCGAGGACCACGCCCCATGCGTTTTCGCCCCCAGTACGCCTTGATGGCCGTACTCGCACTTGTACTCACCGCCTGCGGCAATGGCCCGGTGAAGCGCGTCTCCGAACCGGCCGCCAGCATCCAGCAATTGAGCGTCGGCAATGACGGCAACTGGGAAGTGGAATTGCGCCTGCGCAATTACAGCTCAATGCCGATGCGTTTCGACAACGTGTCGCTGGCGGTGAAGGTTGGCGATGAAGCCGCCGGCACGCTCAGCGCCAGCCCGGCGCTGTCGATCGGCCCGGAATCGGCCGACGTCATCAAGGTCCGCCTGCAGCCCTCGTCCTCGGCGCGCATTGTCGTCGCCGATGCACTGGCCGGTGGCCGCTCGCTGTTCTACGAACTGGAAGGCAGCGTCAGCGCCACGCCAGAAGAAAAGAAGCAACGCAGTTTCGACATCAAATCGCGCAACAGCCTCAACCAGGCCCCGGGCCTGCCCGGCGTGCTGCGCTGATCCCCCATCCGTTCCCGCATTGTTCGAGAGCCGTCTGATGAGCAACTACAAAGCACCTGTTACCGATCTCCGTTTCGCCCTGCACGACGTATTGAAGGCAGAGTCCCTGTTTGCCTCGATGGGCTTCGAAGATGCCACCGCCGACGTCATCGACGCGGTGCTGGAAGAAGCCGGCCGCTTCAGCACCAGCGTGCTGGCCCCGCTCAATGCAATTGGCGACCAGACCGGCTGCAAGCTCGACAAGGCCACCAATGAAGTCACCACCGCACCGGGCTTCAAGGAAGCCTATGCACAGTTCGTCGAAGGCGGCTGGACCGGGCTGACCGCGTCGCCGGACTTCGGTGGCCAGGGCATGCCGGAAACCATGGGCATGGCCTTGAGCGAAATGGTGTCCTCGGCCAACCTGGCCTGGAGCCTGTTCCCGATGCTGTCGCACGGTGCGGTTGAAGCGCTCAAGCACTACGGCGAAGACTGGCAGAAGGAAGCCTTCCTCAAGCCGCTGGTCGCCGGCAACTGGACCGGCACCATGTGCCTGACCGAGCCGCACGCCGGCACCGACCTGGGCCTGCTCAAGACCCGCGCCGAGCCGAACGCCGACGGCAGCTATTCGATCACCGGCACCAAGATCTTCATCACCGCCGGCGAGCACGACCTCGCCGACAACATCGTGCACCTGGTGCTTGCCAAGCTGCCCGACGCACCGGCCGGCCCGAAGGGCATCTCGCTGTTCGTCACCCCGAAGTACAAGGTCGACCGCGACGGCAAGCAGGGCGAGCGCAACGAACTGCATTGCGGCGCGCTGGAACACAAGATGGGCATCCACGGTTCGTCCACCTGCGTGATGAACTTCGACGGCGCCCAGGGCTACCTCGTCGGCCAGCCGCACAAGGGCCTGCAGGCGATGTTCGTGATGATGAACTCCGCCCGCCTCGGCGTTGGTGTGCAGGGTCTGGCGCAGTCCGAGCGTGCCTACCAGGGCGCATTGGCCTATGCTCGCGAGCGTCTGCAGTCGCGCGCACCCAAGGGTGCCGTGCAGCCGGACAAGCCGGCCGACCCGATCATCGCCCAGCCCGATGTGCGCCGTATGCTGCTGACCACCAAGGCGTTGACCGAAGGTGGCCGCCTGCTCGCCGCACACGCTTACACCCAGCTCGATGCCGCACACAGCAGCGCTGATGCACAGGCACGTGCCGACGCCGATACGCTGGTCAGTTTCCTCACCCCCATCGTCAAGGCCTGCCTGACCGAGTGGAGCATCGAGGCTACGTACAACGGCCAGCAGGTATTCGGCGGCCACGGCTACATCGCCGAGCACGGCATGGAGCAGTACGCCCGCGATGCCCGCATCACCACCTTGTATGAAGGCACCACCGGCATCCAGGCGCTGGACCTGATCGGCCGCAAGACCGCCGCCTCGCAGGGCGCCGGCCTGAAGTTGTTCCTGGCCGAGATCGAGCAGTTCATCGCCGCCAACGCCAGCAACCCGGCCGTAGCCGAGTTCCTGCCGGTGTTGGGTGGCAAGGCCAAGGAATGGGGCAAGCTGACCATCGACGTGCTGCAGCGCGCCGCCGCCAATCCGGAAGAACTGGGCGCGGCCAGCTGGGACTACCTGTTCTACAGCGGCTACGTCACAGTGGCTTATTGGTGGGCCCGCTCGGTGGTCGCCGCACAGGCATCCAGCCACCCGGAAGCCTTCAAGCAGGCCAAGCTGGAAACCGCACGCTTCTACTACGCCCGCATCCTGCCGCGCACCCTGAGCCACGCCGCCGGCATCGCCGCTGGCGCCGACTCGCTGATGGCGATGGATTCGGTCCGCTTCGGCGACTGATCCAACAGCAAAAGCAGGGCAAAGCTCCCCTCATCCGCCCCTTCGGGGCACCTTCTCCCGCAAGCGGGAGAAGGGAGTGATTAAGTTGCCTGCGATCTGCAAGCCCCTCTCCCGCCTGCGGGAGAGGGGCTGGGGTGAGGGCAGCTCTTGCTTCGCCCCCTCCCTTGCGCCGAAGGCGGAGGGGAGGGCTGGGGAGGGGTAAGCTCTCAGGCGTCCGAGACACCCCCAGCTTCGCGGCTAGCGCCGCTCCCACAAAACCACCGGCCGCCATCCGCCTTTACACAAACTGTCACGCATCGTGTATAAGCTGTTAACCCGATGGAGACAGACACTACACCGCGTAGTCTGATCGATACCGGAGCCGGGACTTCCGCTCCGACAGACGGGTTTTCACTTCCGCCCTCCCTCCACCGCCTCGGCTCCGTGCGACTGCTGTCGCTGGATGCGCATGGCCGCGTGCTGGACTGGATCAACTGGCAGGATGCCGCCTGCCTGTATGCACGCGGCGCCGTCGCCTGGACCATGGGCGATCCCTGCCTGCATGTACACGGCGCAATATCGCGGCTGACCGGCCTGCGCAGCGGCATGGACCTGCACCCGATCATCGCCTCGCGCGGCCACGCCCGCTCGCGCGCGATCGATCCCACGCCCAACCTCACCAATCCCGCGCTGTTCGCGCGCGATGCCCAGCTCTGCCTGTATTGCGGCCAGCACTTCAGCCGCCCGCAGCTGACCCGCGACCACGTCCTGCCCGTCTCCAAGGGCGGCAAGGACACCTGGGAAAACGTGGTCAGCGCCTGCTTCCACTGCAACTCGCGCAAGAGCAACCGCACCCCGGCGCAGGCCAACATGCCGCTGCTGGCGGTGCCCTACCGGCCCAGTTGGATCGAGCACCTGATTCTGTCCAACCGCAACATCCTGGCCGACCAGATGGCTTTCCTGAAGTCGCAGTTGCCGCGCAAAGCCTTGCAACGCGGGCTCTAAGCCCCACGCTGCGGTCTCGCGTATTCATGCGAAGCTGCCATCCAGGCTGAACACGGCCTTCAGCTTGGTGCCAAACCACCTCATCCGGCACTCATTGATGATGTGCTTTGCTTGCCCCACCCTCTCCGGACGGGGAAAATACCGTTTCGAGTGAAACGCGAAGACCATGATCGACTCTGCCAGCTATCCGCGCCTGTCGCGCATCAAGACTCCCGATGACCTGCGTCTGTTCGACGAGAGCGAACTGGGGGCCATTGCCGGCGAGTTGCGCGCCTACCTGATCGAGTCGGTGGGCAAGAGCGGCGGTCACTTCGCGGCCGGCCTGGGCGTGATCGAGCTTACCGTCGCCCTGCACTATCTCTATGACACCCCGGTCGATCAGCTGGTGTGGGACGTGGGCCACCAGACCTACCCGCACAAGATCCTCACCGGTCGTCGCGACAGCATCCACACCGTCAAGCAGAAGGACGGCGTTGCGCCGTTCCCCAAGCGCGAGGAAAGCGAGTTCGACACCTTTGGCGTCGGCCACTCCTCGACCTCGATCTCCGCTGCACTGGGCATGGCCATCGCGCGCCAGCGCCAGGGCGATGACCGCAAGGTGATCGCGGTGATCGGCGACGGCGCGATGACCGCCGGCATGGCGTTTGAAGCGCTGGCCCACGCCGGTGGCATGGACGACGAGCCGAACGTGCTGGTCATCCTCAACGATAACAACATGTCCATCTCCGAAGCCGTCGGTGGACTGACCAAGATGCTGGGCCGGGCAACCGCCAGCCGCACGCTCAACGCCCTGCGCGAGAGCGGCAAGAAGATCCTCGGCGACAAGCGCCACAGCCCGCCTGCGCGCTTCGTGAAGCGCTGGGAAGAACAGTGGAAAGGCATGTTCGTGCCCTCCACCGCCTTCGAGCAGATGGGCTTCCATTACACCGGTCCGATCGATGGCCATGACTTGCCGCTGCTGGTATCGACCCTAAAGCACCTGAAAGACGCCAAGGGCCCGCACCTGCTGCACATCATGACCACCAAGGGCAAAGGCTACGAGCCGGCCGAGGACGACCAGATCGGCTACCACGCCGTCGGCCCATTCGACCCGAGCAAGGGCCTGCCGGAAAAGGGCGCGCCCAAGAAACCGACCTATACCGACATCTTTGGCGACTGGCTGTGCGACGCCGCCGCCGCCGACCCCAAGCTGCTGGCGATCACCCCAGCCATGCGCGAAGGCTCGGGGCTGGTGCGCTTCAGCAAGGAATACCCGCAGCGTTACTTCGACGTTGCCATCGCCGAGCAGCATGCGGTGACATTGGCCGCCGGCATGGCCACCCAGGGCGCCAAGCCCGTGGTCGCCATCTACTCCACCTTCCTTCAGCGCGCCTACGACCAGCTGGTACATGACGTCGCCACCCAGGACCTGGACGTGCTGTTCGCCATCGACCGTGCCGGTGTTGTCGGCCCGGACGGCGCTACCCACGCAGGCAACCTCGACCTGAGTTACCTGCGCTGTGTGCCGAACATGGTGGTCATGGCGCCAGGCGATGAAGCCGAATGCCGGCAGATGCTGAGCACCGGCCTGCAGTACAAGGGCCCCGCCGCAGTGCGCTACCCGCGCGGCACCGGCCCCGGCGCAGCCGTTGGCAGCGACCTGTCCACCCTTGAAATCGGCAAGGCGCAGCTGCGCGTGCAAGGCAGCCGCATCGCCATCCTCGCCTTCGGCGCAGCCGTGCCGGCGGCTGAGCAGGTCGGCCGCGAACTGGGCCTGAGCGTGGTCAACATGCGTTTCATCAAGCCGCTGGACAAGGCGATGCTGCTGGAACTGGCGCGCACGCACGACGGCTTTGTCACCGTTGAAGACAACGTGGTTGCTGGCGGCGCAGGTTCGGGCGTCTCCGAACTGCTCAACGCCGAAGCCGTGCTGATGCCGATGCTGCACCTCGGCCTGCCTGATAGCTACCAGCACCACGCCAGCCGCGAAGACCTGCTGGCCGAGGCCGGGATTGATGCAGCAGGTATTCGCGCCGCCATCCTGAAGCGCTGGCCGAAGCTGCAGGACAGCACGGCACCTTTGAGTGCAGCGAGCTGAGCTGGACTCCAATTAGCGAGTATCCCGAAATCCGATGCCAGTCCCCTGGCATCGGATTTTTCTTTGTGGGAGCGGCGTAAGCCGCGAAGCAAAAGCACTATCCGGTGAGGGGAAAACCGGTTGTTCGAACTATCTCAGCTTCGCGGCTTACGCCGCTCCACAAATCAGCAACAGCGTAGCCCGCCTTACCTACATGAGCTCCGCACTCAGACCACAAAACTGCTCTTCAGGGCGACTCAATCTCATACCCTCGCGCCCGCAGCGCCGCCAGATAGCCATCGGCTTCCAGCAACCGATCCACCGGCAACATCGCAAACGTTTCTTCATTGCGCTGTACGGCGGCTTCCGCAATCGACAACCAATGCTGGCGCACACCCGCCTTCAGATCACCGAAACCGCGATTGCGCACGAAGCCCGACTGCGTGATCGCCTGCATGCAGGCCGCACCCGCGTCCTCATACGGTGAGCGCCGCAACGCCTCCACATCGCCCATTGCCCAGGCATTCGCACGCTCGACCAAGGTCGGCAGATCGTTCTCGACCAAGTCCACGGTCCGTTCGAGGCACACCGCATCGTCCATGCCACCCTCGCGGAACTCGCGGACCGCTGCCTTCGGGTCCTCGATCTTGATCTTCCAGCTCGTTGAGGTAGGCGTGATACCCGCTGCTTTCGCGGCAGCTTCCACCACCGGCCAGACCACAGGCTTCTGACCAAGGCCGATGGATTTCATCGCCGCCGCCTGCAACTCACCGGCCGCGAACATCGGCCGTTTGCGCTCGATCCCGCCGTCGCGCGGCAGGTAACGCTGCTTCACCGCACGCCAGCGCGCATACAGCGGTGGTGCCAGCACGTCGCCCAGCTCCGCGCCGTCTTCGTTACGCATCACCTTCCAGATCGATGGCGCCAACGCCAGCTTGCCAAAGAAACCCACGTCGGCGTCAAACACCACACCGGGTGACAGCAACACCTGCCCCGAGCGCGCGATCACCGTTCGCACCTCATCGGCCCGCCAATCAATCTGGTTGGGCAACGGCGACACTGTGCCCAGGATCCAAAGCACATGCCCGTCCTTGCTGACCCGCCACAAGCCAGGCCCGGGCTGCACGCCATGGACGACGACCGCCTCCATATCGCGGATCGGTGCCGCTCCCGCGTCCGTAGGCACTTCCATCACTTCCTGCGCCGAAACCCCTCCCGCAAGCAAGCACATCAACAGACAGCAACCACGCAAGCCCTGCACTACCGACATACCTGTCTTCCTTGGAACGATCTGGCTGGCGACATTAGCCATTTCGTTGCATCGATGCGTTAGAACATCGTTCTTCAAGTGCAATAAATTGCCAGCCAACCATGTAGTGGGGGGGCGCCGGGGCGGGGGGGAGGGGGGGGGCGGCGCGGGCCAGGGGCGGAGCGGGGGGGGGGGGCGGCGCCGGCGAGAAGCGCAGCGCCA
>NZ_JBRREG010000070.1:0-26924 GCF_056760155.1 Stenotrophomonas sp. STEN022 | reverse complement strand
TCCCAGCTCCGCCTGCTTCAGCGCGTAGGCAATTTGCTCCTCGGTGAAACGCGACTTCTTCATGCCTGAATCCTCGTTTGTCACGGGGCCCAATGCTGCCGAATTCTCTACTTTAGCCTGCACCAGTTTTCTGGGGGTGGGTCAGGCATGGCATCGCGCAGTACGACCACAAGCTTCGATGGTGGGTCGTTGAGCTTGACGAACAAGGAGTTAGACATGTTCCGGCGCCCGGCCAAACGGTCTGTAGAGAAATTTCATTGCGTTCGTTGCCGTCTGGCTGTCGACGGAGTTGCTTACAACACTATTGGCAGGCCTAGGTTCTGTTGCGCAAACTGTGGCACGGATGTTTTGGCGGCAGTTGCACCTCCATGCGCCGCGACCTAACAGTTCGTTCAAGCCGAACCCGCTGCACGGGTCGGCTCAATTCCGGGGTTAAGCGACGGTGAGTTCGGTTGGCTTGCCGTTCTTACTTCGGCAGCAGCATCAGAAATTCACCGGTCGAATCCGGGTAAAAGTTCCTACTGCTACCCGCATCTGCACGTTCGCCACTTCGCCCTACGCATCAATGCCCAAACGCAATCACTTGATCGCACCTCGGCGGCAACGCTTGGCAAAGTTCCCTGGACAACCTCCATCCTGCAAGCTGTGGCATGATCGGCTCGCATCAGGTTACATAAGCAGGGCAGCGTTGGTCAGGGATTCGGTTAGCGACCACAGCCGCCCAACAGTTTATTCAAGCCAAACCCGCTTCGCGGTTCGGCTTAATTCCGGAGTTAGGTCGGACTATCGTGATACCCCTGACAAGGATTGACCGGGGCGACCAGTCTCGCTATTGGAGACAGTACATCGATGTGCCCAGCGAAGTCGAACTTGTCTTCTCTAAGAGGAAACATCAATGAGCAATAAACTGAAAGCCGCCATCGACCATCTCGCCGGCGGAGCGCTGAGATGGTACATGGCCGGAGGGGGGGCCGCGTGGTGGCATATCAGCAATCACATGACTACCTGGCATGGGGCGCATGATTGGGAATACTTTGAGTCGATTAAGGAAGATATCTTTCCGCACGATATCGAGGGCGCGGCCCTTACGTCAATTGTGTCTACGTTCGTAGGGAAATACGGCGTCATGGATGTGAGCCTTGCACCATTGTCTACGGAACAATTTGACTTCCAGGTGAAGAACTATTGTGTAGAGCTAGACGGCATCTATGTCTATTCCCCGGAGGCGCTCATCAATCGCTATAAGGTCGCCGGGGACGCGAACAAGAAAGCCAAGCGTGATCTACGAGTAGCTATGTTGACGTTGGTGATCAAGGGCCAGCCGATCACCCCCGCTGGCGTAGAAACCTACAAACCACATGTCCAGACCTTCAGCGAACAGCTTGCACTTGGCATGAAGGGTCTCCAAAAAAAAGGGGAAGTGAAGAAATAGCATGGCACGTGCCTCGCTCGGAAGTTAAGCCCGGGGGCTCAGTACCCGTTACGGAAGGTCTGAACAAACAGCTCAGACCTTCCTTAGGCTTTGACTAGCACGAGCCGCATACCACCTCGTCCCACGGCTGTGACGATGGTCCCGGCATCATCATGACCATTCTTGGCAACTTGCCTTCCGCGGACCTGCTTGAAGAGCCACGCTGCAGACAACGCCATGCTCCGACATCAGCACTATCACCCATACCGGGACCCGCCAGTGACTTAAGGCTTCACGTTTGAGATCCCATCACTGGACCTTCCGCCCGGTGGTCCGCAGCTCACAGATTGAGAAGATCACTCTCGTCAGATCGGTGCCTATGGCTATAGTGCTATAAGAGACTCATTTCACGCTGATTGAGTTTCGAACCAGTCATGGTCCCTGCCACAAACAGCGATGCCGTCGGGGGCAAGTCTTCTTCTTCTTCGTCAACAGCGACGCAGCTTAGCGATGACGCATAGTTCAGACATCACGCTGAATTTCCACGCGACCAGGAGAGCTAGCAATGGCAAAGCAGGAAATCGAATCCATCGAAGAACTTGAACTTTTCTTGGGCGATGCTGCACGAGACTGGGCAGATGTGGTATTGCAGGGACTGGATCTTTCCGAATCAAGCCTTGATGCCCGGCTTCAGTCGGAACACCTAGTCGCTTCTTCAGCCTTTCTTGGCTGCACGATGAGTATGCCTTTCGCAGCATATGCTACAGCGGCCGGCGCGTTTGTCATCCAGCCGAAAACAGGGCTTACATTCGAACCCTTCCGTGGTCACCTCTACTCCACCATCGATCTGCTGAATACATATCAACGCGACGATCCCAACACATACCGACAAACAAAGGATTGGAAGTGCTATGCCGCGGCCATGGATGAACAAACTAAGCGCAAGCGCACCGATCTAGGGGTAATTGATACAATTTTGTTTCGACTGCATGACCTTCATATGGAAGATGCACTCGAAGAATATTTGAAACCAAACCCGGCCGACCGCAGCACGTGGAAGAAGGCAGTGTCCATCATGGGTGGGCATGATATGGCACGCCAGGAACTAGCACGCGATTTTGCAGGCAATTCGACGGGTGACGACTCTCCATACATGCAAGTAGCCCTGCTGGCGAGAGAACTTTCCCGAGCGGACTTCACGGTGATTACCGGAGGCGGTCCCGGTGCGATGGAGGCCGCCAATCTCGGTGCGTGGTTTGCGAGTTATTCTGAGGAGGACCTCCGGACCGCAGTTCGAATGTTGGAACGAGTACGCAAAGTCGAGCCAATCTCACCTGGAAGCCACCGCTGGAACAGCGGCGAATGGTTGAGCCCAGCGTTTGAGGTGATGGAAAGATACCCCCGGATCACAACCAACTCGCAGACTGAAAGCGTAGGAATTCCAACTTGGTTCTATGGTCACGAACCACCTAATCCTTTCGCCAGTCACATTGCGAAGTACTTCGAGAACAGCCTTCGTGAGGAGGGATTGCTAGCTGTTGCTGAACACGGCCTAATCATTGCCGAGGGCAACGCTGGAACCGTTCAGGAGATTTTTCAGGACGCTACACAGAATTACTACAGGGTCTATGGAGCGCCTGCCCCCATGGTTCTCTTGGGCTCCCGCTACTGGAATCGCAGCGATTTCGGGCAGGTCAGTCCCAAGGACAAACCTGTCTGGCCCCTTTTGCAACAGCTCGGCTCCGAAAAAGGCTTTGGTCACCTTCTCAAGCTCACTGACAGCGTTGATGAAATCGTCGAATTCATTAGCAATCCGCCAGTGCAATGAGTGGCGCTAAACTTGGTAGAACGAACAAGCACGAAAGATTCTATCGGCTCAACACGCCACTGAAGAAGGCACTGCTTCGCAGAACGAGCTTGGCCCGAACATTAGGGAAGGTCTGAACAACTCCGTCGCATCCTGTCAAACTGCAGCCAACGATTCGAGAGTCCGATCCACCCATGAAACTGACCTTTGGCGACGCCGATCAGCAAGGCCGACGCAAGCGCACACGGCGCGATATCTTCCTCTCCGAGATGGAGCAGGTTGTGCCATGGAAAGCGCTGTTGGCGTCAATCGAACCGCAACCCCCGAAGACAGGTGGCCCAGGCCGGCAACCGTATCGGCTTGAAAGCATGCTACGCATCCGCTTGCTGCAGCGGTGGCATGCAGTAAGCGATCCCGCGATGGAAGAGGCGCTATGCGATACGCCTGTGATGCATCAGTTCACGCAGTTTGGCGGGGTGGAAGAGATTCCAGATGAGACTTCCATCCTCAACTTCCAGCGCCTGCTGGACAAGCACCAACTTGCGGCAGAATCGCTCAAGTAGATCAACAGACACTTTGCGCGGTAAGGCACGAGCCAGCGTGCCGTCACCTTGTTCGATACAACGATCATAAACGCGCCGTCGCCCACCAAGAGTGGCGACGGCCAGCGTCAGCCAGAAATGCATCAGGCTAAGAAGGGCAACAACTGGTTCTCGGGATGAGAGCGCATATCGGCGTCGACAAGCAGTCTTGGCTCGCCCACCACGCGCATTGCACTGCAGCCAACGGGGTTGCCTACAACACCTGTTGGATGGCCGCGAACAAGAGGTCTACGACGACAGTGGCTACACCGGCGCAGAGAATAGAATGAATCTGCAGGACAACAAGGCAGCCTTCTTAGTCGCGGATATGCCGTCCAAGCTGCGCTTGATCAAGACCAAGTGCGGCCAGAAGCACGCGCGGCGCTGGAAACACTTCAAGGAAAATGTACGAGCCAAAGTCAAACACCGTTCCGGCTGTTGAAACTCAAATTTGGCTACATCAAGGTGCGATTTCGCGGCATGGTGAAGAGCTACAGTGCGGCTGCTTACGCTGTTTGCGCCGTCGAACTTGTGGATGGCACGGCAGCAGTTGCCAACAAAGAAGGGGGGCTGTTGCGCCTGCACGACGGGATACTCCCCCTGTGACGCAATGCTCGGCATAAAATTTGCCAATTTATTGTTGGCTGCCAGCTGCGTTGGTTAAGTCGCTGCTAAACAATGGGGACGAACTGTCTGTTCACACCTCCCTTTACGCGCCTCTGCAGGCCTCCATGATCACACCCAGTCCCTGCTGGAATCTGCAACAACCGTTGGTTGAGCACGTCGCGATTGAGGTCACAGCGCTGGACTATCCTCCCAACAGCATCCGGCAGTACAGGTCTAGAAAGCTACTTTCGCCAGATCGAATCCTATGGTTATATTACCCGCGAGGGCATTGTCCTTCGTGTTGATTGGCTTTCTGCACAACCATGGCCATCGAGGACCGAATGGCCATGCCGTCAGAGGAGAATTCTCCTTTTCTTCTCTTTCAATCCGAACCCCTTGCGTTGTGTGCGCTAGCTGTTCAGCTAGACCTCGTCAACACAACGCAGCGGGCTGCTAATGATGAATTTCTTGTGCGGGGGGTAAGCGTTGCGCGATTTCAACAATGACGGGGATATCAATATCCAGGGCGACTTCAATGTCACAGATAACTCCCATAGCGAACACAAGCTTCTGATTCACTGCAGCAACGATGTGCTGTTGCAGGAGCGCCCCTTTAGACAGGAGAACATCCGGCTTGAGCAGGCACGGAAGGTCAAGCAATTGAAACCGCAGTACGCACTCACCCTGATTTTGGCCATTGCAGCGGCGGTATGGGTGACCATCAACGGAAAGACGGATTTCGCCGCAATCATCATGGGAGCCGCTGCTCTCTTCATTGGCTACCAATCACTAAGAAGCACAATCGAGCCGAACGCCTTTCAGATTGAGGAGCAGAACGCTGTAAACGAAATCAACAAGCTGCTCAAACAACGAAGGGTTGAATGAGGGCTTAGGCAAGCCCGTTGGCCTCGGGTTCGGTAACGAGATGAGGCGGATTCACCCGTGTTCTCACGGTCACTTACGAGAAAGGCCGACTCCAGCCAAGAGTACTTCGCGTTGGGGCAACCTCTACGCGTCGCGAGTGCACTCTCCAAACAGGACTTGTACGGGGACTCCTACAGCTAGCACTTAACAGGTCATTCAAGCCAAAGGCGCTTCTCGGACCGGCCCAATCCAAGCATCAGGACGCAGGTGAAACATGTCGTAATACTATGTCCACAACGGCTACAGTGGCTGGGCCTACGGCGCTCCAAGTGACCATCAATTGGTCTCCGCAGAGGATGCCGCCAAACTGATGCAGCAGGTCAATCTCAGTTCTGACCAAGTTGCACGTGTCCCGCCACCAGCCCAGTACGCTGAGACAGACGACGGTATCTTTGAAGCCACTAGCGGCAACCGCTTTCTGTTCTTAGGCAACTGCGATGGATGCGTTGATGTCTACCCAGGCAAGGTCATCGTTCATCTCGCCATCAGCTGGACGGCTTGTACATTCAACCAAACCTACGCAGCATCGCGACTCGGCATAATCCAGGTATCAGGCATCAACGCATGGCCACAAAGACCGTTCAAGCACTTCTGGATGACATTCGTCTGCTCGGCGATGAGCAGTACGCGTTGGTCGAATCTGTGCGTGCGCTGGTTGGAGAGACTGTTCCGTCCGTATCGGAGGAGGTGAAGTACGGCGGCATACTTTTCACTTCTGGGGTGCAGTTTTGCGGTGTCTTTGCCTACAAGCAGCATGTCTCAGTTGAGTACGGCAGTGGCGCAAAAATTCCCGACACCCTCGGCTACCTTGAAGGCAACGGCAAGGGTCGAAGACACATAAAGCTGCGCTCGGCAACAGACATCAAGGCAAAGAGTTTGGCCAACTACCTTTTATTGGCGCTGAAAGCTGCGAACGGTGGCTCCTGAAGATTCCGCAATGGCCTGCCGACATCCATCGGCGGCTGCGCAACAGCCAAGCCTCTCGGACCCATCCAACATGCAAGTCACGCTCATAGGCGACTTGATCCGACTGAGCTCCCAGTCGTCCGTTCGCGGCAATCTGCCAAGCAACGTTCAACTATGGGGACCGTCGATCAATTGCGAATCGTCCCGCAAGGTGGCTTTGGAAATCGTTGATTGGGTAGCGCCAACGACAGCAGAAATCGTGCACATCAATTGTGGACTTCACGACATCCGGTTTGACCCGGGCGTGGATCGCCCCAACATGCTCCATCCATGAGTATGCGGCCAACCTTGAATCGATCTTCAGCTACTTGGCGTCTACCGCCCCAATCGTCATATGGGCGACAAGCACACCCATCGATGAGACCTTGCACAACAGCAGCAAGCTCTCGAAGCGATACCTAACCGATCTCATCGAGTACAACCGTGCTTCGGTGGCGCTGGCGCTTGAATTCGGATTCCACATCAACGACCTCCATAAGCGCCTATCGTCTTCCAGTCCGAGGAATCTGTTGCTTCCCGACGGGTTGCGTTTCAATGCGACCGGCAATGCGCTGATCGGCAAGATCGTCGCAGATGCGGTTCTTGCGCACGGTGGTCAACAGGGGCATTTCCAAAGTAAGCAGATATGAGCAGTGGCTCTCGATCTGGGACCGCGCCGTCAACCTGAACCCTGACTTCCAAAGAGATGGCCCCGCAGACAAGGGCACTTCGACCAGGTGCTATCGGAACCTCCAGCTTCACGCGGGGTATCTTCGAGATACCATTCGGCATCGAAACATCCTGAAGTCACTCACCGCCCGCTCCAACTTGGTTCGTGAACAGCGGCATTACCTTTACCACCCCCGGTATATTGAATGTTTGAATTTCTTGCTCTTCCAGTCTTTCTGACTTTCGTGGTGCTACTTGCAAGCATTGCTCTGTTCAAACTTCGAGCTCGTTTCGCCAACTGGCCGATTCTCTACCGTGTCGTGTTATCGGCACTGATCGCGTCTTTCGCTCCAACATTCTTCGTAGCTGGCCACGGCGGAATTCCGCTTCCCAGCATCACTGGGTTCATTATCTTTATCACGAACATGAGAATGGATGCTCTCGCTGACCTCCACCTGTCGGTCATGGGCATTGGAACACCCGGCACGGGAATTTACCTCCCTCCATTCCTCGTTTGCTTCGTGCTTGTTTTGATCGTCGCCTGTACAAAGTTCAGGAATCGCTCACCGGCCATGAAGCCTTCGCGCCCTTGGTAACCCTCCAACAGCCTTTCGGGATGAAAGCGCCCTTGCAAACCGCCCCACCAGGGAGCTATCGATTGCAACACTTCAATCGCCTCACTTCGCAGCAACTCGCCATCGCCGCCGGATCGGCACTGCTGATGGCAGGTGCCCTGCTTGCGCAAGGCACACGCGTGGGCTATCTGCCACTCGGACTTGCCATCCTTTGCGCCATGGGCGCCTAGATGAGATCCGGGCGTACCTGATGGAGCACGCGTGGCAAAGGCCTTACACAGCCGCGCTCCGTCGTCCCTGCCGAACTCCCTGCTTGAAACTGATCAGAACCTACGCATGAAACGACTCCTGCTGCTCGCACTTGTTCTCGCGGTGTCCTCACCTGCTGACGCCATCGTCATCCGGCATGATGCCGATGACGCGAAGTATCGGATTCCGGCCAGCGAATTTCCCGCTCTGGTTGACATGCCCGGCGAGGGGCACGGCAGCTTGATTGCACCGCAGTGGGCGGTGACTGCCGCGCATACGCTCCCGCAGCATGCCGAGCTCAAGCAGGTCGTCATCAACGGGCTGCCCCGTGAGGTTGAGCGCGTCATCATCCACCCGGGTTACAGGACGCTGCCGCAGACGCTTATCGACCAGGCCACGGCTAGCGGCGAAGCCATGTTGATCGTGGTGTTTCTGGCATCATCGGATGACATCGCACTGATCAAGCTACGCCAGCCGGTGACCGACGTGGCGCCGGTGGCACGCTACCGGCACGACGATGAGGCTGGTCAGATCATCATGCTGGTCGGCAAGGGGGCTACCGGCACCGGTGACATCGGGCACGACCCCAGCGGCCCCAACCGCACCGAACTTCGCATGGCCTTCAACAAAGCAAGCAGCGCGTATGACCGCTGGCTCTGCTACGTGTTCGACGCACCACCTTCGGCCTTGCCACTGGAAGGCGTGCTCGGAAACGGCGACAGCGGCGGCCCTGCGTTGATACAGAGCGGGGAGCAGTGGTTGCTCGCCGGGTTGGGCTCCTGGAAGGTTGTGCAGGGCAACGTGCTGACCGCACGGCCCGGACGCTATGGCCAGGTCGCCTGCAACGTCCGCATCAGCCACTACGCTGATTGGATCGACAACGTGATCTCGGCGCGGCCTTCAGCCGCTGATTGAGCCTGCCCCGAGTCCCCCGCGAATGCGTCCTAGCCCGCCGAGCAGCTGGAATGCACTGATTCGTCCGCTCCACCTTTCCAAAAAGGCGGAGTGGTTCCAGATTCGCTTTCCGCAACCGGACATAATCGTCGCCCCCTATTCAGCTTGCCGTATGGAGCGTCAATGAAATCGGTCTGTCTCGCTCTGCTCACATCCGCCACGCTTTGGTTCACCCTGCCCACGGCGCATGCCCAAGCCGTGTACAAGTGCAGCAGCCCGGAAGGTGCAACCACGTACCAGTCCATTCCGTGCCGCGAGGGAGAAACTTCCCTGCGCCGCTATGCATCGCCTTCAACTTCCAACCCCACGCAGGCGCTATCCACTGCTCCGGTCGGACCTGGCCAACGGCGTGCCCAGGTCCGCTATACGACCACCGCAGCCAACGAGAGCTGTGATGGTGCCAGGGCAATGCGCACCGCCGCGCTGGCCGCGGCGGGGTCACAGGCGACGGCCGATATGCGCGCCAGCATGGACCAGCAGGTCAGCGCCGCCTGCAGATAGCAGCGTATGACGACAACCACCCGCATCTGGGGACGGTAGACGAGCTGCTGCCAACAGCAGTACCTGCTTGCAGCGGTTGGCGCCGACAAAAGCACGTTGTCTGCACAGCAGATACGCGAAGCTGGCTTCGCTCGCCCTGAAAAAATGATTGAACAGCTCCCCACCACGTTCAATGATTACCGGGCTCGCTTCGCCGCCCCTCACCGGGCATTCCGGGTTCTGTCGGCAGCAACAAGCCGTTGTCGCTCCAGGAGGCAGTGCAATGCGATTCCCCAGGCAGGTGCTCGCGCTCTCGCTGCTTCTCCCTTTGGGCAGTGCCGCCAAGGACGACAACGCACTGAAAGTCGACAGCTCCCAGGTTGTGGGCCTGACCGCCTTGCTGGAAGCGCAGCCACGACACCCAGAGGCGACCAGCATCCGCGCTTTGTTGCTTGAATGGGAAGACAGCACCAAGGACGTGGTGGACTACGTCTGCCCGGATGTAATGGCGCCGGTACCCGCCAATGGCATCCCGAATGGTCCAGAATTGTTGGCGCAGTTCATCTTCGGCAGCGCCGCCTTCCAGATCGCCAATCCATCACAGAAGGGCGCGCTGCAACCGTCGCAACTCGCTGGCATGCGCAGCATGCTGAAGGCCTACAAGGCGTTGCTGGCCACCGATCCGGCCGCACGTATCCCCCGCTTTGATGCGCTTGTAGCCATGGATACCGGCGGCACACTCCCTGCCTACCTTGAACCCATCGTTACCCTTGGCTGCAAGTAACCGTGGCTCGTGCAGCCAAACCGATATGCTTCCGCATCCGAGTCACCCCCTGTAGACGCCACACCCTGATCCCATGAATATCCAGATCCGCCAGGAAACACCCACCGACATCGCAGCCATCGACGCGGTGACCGTCGCCGCCTTCGCCAACGCTGAGCACAGCAGTCACACCGAACAGTTCATCGTGGCTGCATTGCGCCGCTCCGGGCAGCTTGCTGTCTCCCTGGTTGCGGAGCAGTCCGGCGCAGTCGTTGGTCACGTTGCCGCCTCGCCGGTAACCATCGATGACGCCGATATCGGCTGGTATGGGCTCGGACCGGTGTCGGTCGTGCCGCCGTTGCAAGGTCAAGGCATCGGCACGCAACTGATCGAGGAAACGCTCAACCGGCTTCGTGCGCTTGGCGCTGCCGGCTGCGTGGTGCTGGGCGAGCCGGCTTACTACGCGCGGTTTGGTTTCGAAGCGAACGCAGCAATCACGCTTCCCGGCGTACCCGCCGAGTACTTCCAGGTACTTTCATTCGGCGGGGCGATGCCACAGGGGGCGGTCGCTTATCACGCCTCGTTCTCGGCAACGGAGTAAGGCTCAACTGAAAGCGGCTGCGCCAGGATGAAAAGTTAGCAGATCAAGCCGTTTTCGCCGCCGTTGGCGAGTTCCATCCGCGTGGAAGCCGCCAAGAAAACCCAGACTGCGATACCTTGCTGCCCTGGGCATTCGTTGGCAGAGTGATGCCCGTTTCAATCACCCGATCAGCCGCAATCCAGCTGATCCGTCACACCCGCTCACAGAAAGGACTCCAGAATGCGAGGCGCCAGCTCACACACCGTCGCTCGTAGCGCGATGCAACCGCAAACCTTGCTGCGCCACAGCCGCATTGCCCTGCTTGGTTTGCTGTTCACCTGCCTGCTGGCCGCCTGCGGCAAACCCGTGCCTGCAGACAAACAGGACTATGTCGGCACCTGGGAATCGAACACCACCTTTCTGTTCATCGACGCAAGCGGACGTGTTGCCTACAAGCACAAACCCAGCCCATCGACCAGCAAGTCACTGGATGCACCGATCAAGGCCTACGAAGGCGATGACTTCATCGTCGGGGTTGGGCCGGTAACCACCCGCTTCGTGGTGTCGGCTCCCCCGCATCAAGTGGAAGGCCGCTGGAAGATGACGGTCGACGGGCAGGAGCTCACGCGGCGCTGAGCCGACTGCCCCTGGAAAACCGCGAAGACGATCACCACGGCAGCTGCGGCTGCCACAGCACAGGCACTGCACGATGCGACCCAATGTAGTTTCCCTGTTGTTGCTTGCAGGCTTGGCGTGGCCCGTTGCCGCCACGCCGCTGGACCACCAGCAGGCCTATAACGACTGCCTGGCCAGGGCCGGTGGCATCAACAACGGCACGGTGGAGGCCTGCTCGTCGGTGACCTCGGAGCATGCAAAAGCGGAGATGACACGCCTCTACAGTGCCTTCTACAGCAAATTGCTTGTAAAGAACGCGAACGATGCAGCAAGGCTCGAGCGCGCCCAAAAGGCCTGGCTGGTGTACCGGGACCTGCACTGCGAGCTCGCGGGCTCCTATGTCGGCTCGCCGATGTATTCGTTCTGCCCGATGCAGCTCAACATCGACCGGGTCATTGAGCTGCGCGAGTTGGTCGGGCAATGAAGCGCGATGCCTCTTCGGCGGCAACCTGGAAGCGCTTGCCAGAAACACACCCAGCTCCTACCATCTGCGCGTCCTCGCGGCTCACGCGATGGCCGTAAGCGTTCACGTCAACCAACGCGCCCATCAACTCCGGCATTGCCGGGGCTGTTCACCCGTCCATGGGTGATAGGCGCCATTGCTTGACCGGATCCAGGAGATCACTGTGAACGCTACAGACAAAACCACCATCGCATTTGGCATTCCCAAGCTTCCCTTGCGCTACGGCGCCTTGGTCATGCCCTTGCTGCTGTCGATCCTGATGACCTGCGTCGTCTCCCTGATCAGTACCTTGAAGAGCATCGGCATGTCGCCGTTGCTCGGCTCCAAATGGCTCGCTGCCTGGGGCATCTCGTGGCTGGTCGCCTTCCCCATCCTGTTATTGCTGTTGCCAGTGGTACGCAAGGCGACTGCGGCATTGGTACGGTCGGCCTGACAATCCAAACTCCCGGCCCGCCGTGCGGGCCGGCTCTCTCTTGCCCCGCGCCGTGGGCGATGGTGCCAGGCGCTGGAATGCACGCATACTCGAATTCCTGATGCACCTCACCGGCACCCACCATGACCGACCCTTACAACACCTCCTCCAGCCGCACGGCACCCGCCCTGCTCAACGATGCGATGATCACCACTGCACTGGAGCTGCCGGGCTACCGCGCCGTGCGCAACCTGGGCCTGGTCCGCGGCATCACCGTGCGATCGCGTTCCATCGTTGGCAATTTCCTCGGCGGTTTGCAGACCATCTTCGGCGGCAACATCACCATCTACACGGAGCTGTGCGAACAGGCCCGCGATGAAACCTACCGCGACATGGTCACCCATGCCCGCCAGCTTGGCGCCAACGCAATCATCGGCGTGCGCTATGACGCCACCGAGTTGATGACCGGGCTCACCGAAGTGCTCTGCTACGGAACTGCGGTGGTGGTGGAAGCGGATAACCGCTGACCGCTGATCCCCCTGGACTCCGTGCAGGCCCAGGGCATGCCTGCGGCGGTTGCGTCGACCACATGCTGCCAATCTCGCTTTGAAACCATCTGCGGCGCAGTCCGCTCTCCACCGTGAAGGATCACATGCGAACGAAATTGCTGGCCCAGCTGATTGGCTTCGTGGTGATCGTACCGAGTACGCTGGTGGCATTGTTCTATAGCGCGTTGGGCCTGATGTTCGCGCTGGAGTCGATCCAGCGCCAGCAACACCTGGGCAGCGTCGCGCTGGTATTGGCCTGCCTGAGCGGCGGCTGGCTCGGCATCGTCGCATTGTGGCGTGCCTATTTCGTGCTTGGCACTGGCCTGCTGACCTTCAACAAGACCCTTATCTGGATCGGTTTCGGCTGTGGCAGCTTGGTTTCTTTGACGCTGATGGGAATGGTGAACGGTTCGCTGCTTTTCAGGGCACTATTTTTCGGCTGGCCGCTGCTGGCTGTTGCCGCGTTCACTGCAATGCTCCTGCGCCGCCGCATCGATGCCGCATCATCCATAACTCGCGCCTGATCAGGCGCTGCATCCTGGTAGAGCCGTCATGCCACGCAACGTCCTTTTCATCTGTACCCAGAACCGCCTGCGCAGTCCCACCGGAGAGCAGGTCTTCGCCAACTGGCCGGGTATTGAAACGCAATCAGCCGGACTGGGAAATGATGCCAATACGCCGGTGTCACCAGAGCTGCTGGCTTGGGCGGACCTGATCTTCGTGATGGAAAAAGCCCATCGCAACAAGCTGTCGAAGAAGTTCCGTGCGCACCTGGATGGCAAGCGGGTCATCTGCCTGGATATACCGGATGACTACGACTATATGGACCCGATACTGGTGCAGCTGCTCAAGCAGAAGGTGACACGGTTCCTGCCAGCGGGGTGAGTGGCACTACGGCTTGGCCAAGAAGGAGCATCAGCTTCGGAGCTTTCCTGCCCACGGCCCCAGTGGTGCTTGCGTCGCCCTCTCCCCAACCCCTCTCCCGCACAGGGAGAGGGGCTTTCAGCAGCTGCTGACCGCCGAGCCAGCTTGCTTGCGGGCTGAATACACGTACTGCGCTACTCTGCCTACCTGGGCAGTTGAACTCCATCGGAGAGCAGATGCAGACCAAGCCTCACCCGCTCGACAGAACGATGCTGGCAGCACTGGCAGTCGTCGCATGGTCAGCGCTGCTGCTGCAGCTCTACCTGTCCATCGAACTGGCGTTTTCCAACGGCCGTGGCGTCATCCATGGCACGCTCGCCTTCCTCGCTTATTTCACGGTGCTTACCAATCTGTTCGTCGCGCTTTCAGCGACCTTGCCGCTGGTTGCCGGAGCCACACTTCCTGGCCGGTTCTTCGCCAAGCCCGAGGTCCTGGGTTGTGCGATCACCTCGATAGTCATGGTTGGTGCGGGCTACCACGTGCTGCTGCGCAATGCCTGGAGCCCGCAGGGCTTGCAGTTGCTTGCCGACTACCTGCTGCATTACGCAGTGCCGCTCTGCGCGCTTGCCTATTGGGTGGTGTTTGCGCCGCGTACCCGACTTGGCGCGCTCGCGCCGCTGGCATGGTGCATCTATCCGGTCGGCTACTTCATCTACGCGCTGATCCGCGGCGAGCTGACCGGCATGTATCCGTATTACTTCATCGATGTCGCCGAGCTTGGTTTTGCCAAGGTACTGGCGAACTCGGCGGCGATGCTGGTGGTCTTCCTGATGGTTGGCATGGCGGTGCGCTTCATTCCGGTACTACGTGGCGCTGCCCGCTCGCCCGCTGAGCCTTGAATCGCCCGTCAGCCCACCAGCCGCAGTGCCTGTCGCCGACAACGAGAAGCATCACCCCGCCGGAGCTGCCATCGACGGCACTCTTCCCCGCCACCGCGTCCACGCGCTCGATAGTGCGCCATGCAACAGCAAGGGCAACACCCAGCTGCTCCACAACAGCAGTGCGATGGCATCCGGGCTGGGCGCACGCCCGCTCGCTATCCACGCCGGCAACAACAGCCGGAATATCACCGGTGCCAGCGTGACCAGATAGGCGCGCGTCATCCAGCGGCGATGCCGTGCAACCTTGCCACGGCGGATGCTGATCATTGCCACCAAGGCCGTCAGCAACCAGGCCAGTGCAGTACCCGCAAACGCGGTGGTGATCGAGGCAGGCGCCGGCGAGGTGGCGATCAAGCCCACCGCTGCTGCACAGGCCAGCAACATGCCGCTGATATAGCTGCGCCCCAACCAGCGATGCAGGCGCGGCCAGGCACGCGGCCAGCGGGTAAGGAACTGCAGCGGGCCGAGCACGATGCCCAGCACACCACCGGTTATATGCACCCACAACCAGCCGCGGCGCGACCAGTACATGGTGTAGTGCTCGGGATCCACGTGCCGGTATTGACCATGGATGGCGAGCAGGAAATGCAGGCTCAGCGCCACCAAGGCCAGCCAGAGCAGTGCCCAGGCGAAGCGTTGCATGAGACCACGACGTTCAACATGGGCATGAAGCGCGTTGGACATCTTCACCTCGGCTCGGGCGTCGGCCAGAGCATACAAGGACCAGCCACAGCGGGGAGGATCGGCCTCCATTAGGGCTCGGAGTTGTCGGCGTACACCGGCTCGCCACGCCAGCCGACGCGGTTCTTCGTAGGAAGCTAACCGCCCGAATGGTTGCAAATTGCGAATCATTCGCATTTAATTTCTCACTTACATCGCCGCCCGCCTGAGCGCAGTTACCACCCGCAACGGAAGCGGGACCGCCCCGCCCGTGGTCAATCCGTTATCTAAATACGTTCAGGCTCGCTCATGCACCCCAGTCGCCCCCTCACCCGCCCGGCTTACGCCGCCGGTTCATCGTTCCCGTTCCGCAGCGCCGGCAATCGTCTGAAGGCAGCCATCTGCCTGGCCTTGGCCAGCAGCTGCGGCACCGCTCTGGCAGCGCCACAGAGCGCTCCTGTTGCTGCCTCCGGCACGGAAAATGACACCGCCACCCAGTTGGATACGGTGCGCGTGGTGTCGCAGCGCGCCAACCGGGTCAGCAACGGTGCCACCAACCTCGATCTGGATATCAAGGAAACCCCGCAGTCGATCAGCCTGGTCAGTGGCGAGCAGATGCAGCAGTTCGGCATCGACAACATCAACGACGCGCTGCGCCTGGCCACCGGCATCCAGGTGGAGGAGTGGGAAACCAACCGCACCAACTACGTGGCGCGCGGCTTCGACATCAAGAACACCCAGATCGACGGCGTTGGGCTGCCCAATGACTGGGGCATCGTCACCGGCGCGATGGATGCCTTCGGCTACGAGAAGCTCGAGGTCATCCGCGGCGCCAATGGCCTGCTCACCGGCGTGGGCAACGCCTCGGGCACCATCAACTACGTGCGCAAGCGCCCCACCAACGAGGCCAAGGGCCAGTTGGGCGTCAGCGTCGGCTCGTGGGGCAAGCGCCGCGTCGAGATCGACTATTCCACGCCCTTCACCGAGGATGGCCGTTGGGCCGGCCGTGTGGCAGCTGCGCATGAAGACGCCGACTCCTACCTGCGCGGCTTCAATACCGACCGCAATTTCTTCTACGGCGTGGTCGATGGCCAGATTGGCGACAACGGCACGCTGACCGTGGGTTATTCGTGGCAGAAAGCCAATAGCGACCAGAACATGTGGGGCGCGCTGACCTTCGTCAACGCCGACGGCACGCAGGCTTCATGGCGGCGCAGCGCCTCCACCACCCAGGACTGGACTTATTGGGATACCAAGACCGAAACCGCCTTCGCCGAGTACAGCCACCAACTGGGCGCGGACTGGCAGGTCAAGGCGTCGTACAACTACCGCAAGACCGGCAGTGACGACCAGTTGTTCTTCGCCTACACCACTACCGGGCTGAATCCGCTGACCGGCGAAGGCCTGGTTGGCTGGTCGTACAAGGGCATCGACCAGGGCAGCTCGCACCTGGGCGATATCACCTTGAATGGTCGCTTCCAGTTGTTCGGCCGCGAGCAGGAAGCCGTGTTCGGCTTCAGCATCGCCAAGAGCGAAGAGACCACCTGGGACCACCCGGTGGATAGCAGCGATCCTTCGTTTGGCGCATTGCCCGCCTTCCCCTACGCAGGCAACGCCATTGCCGAGCCGAAATGGGGCCCGCGCACCAGATCCAACTGGACCAACCAGCGCCTGAAGCGCGGCTATGGTGCGACCCGGCTGAGCTTCACCGATCGCCTGAAGTCGGTGATCGGCTTCAACTGGGCTGAGTACCACCGCGACGGCAACAACGGCGTTGCCTTCAACCAGACCGAAGACCATATCAGTCCCTATGCTGGCCTGACCTGGGACTTCAATGACAGCGTGCTTGGCTATGTCAGCTACTCCGACATCTACCAGCCGCAGGACCAGTACGACATCAAGCATGTCTACCTAGACCCGACCAAGGGCGTGAACTACGAAGTCGGCCTCAAGGCCGAATGGCTGGACCGCCACCTGCTGACCACGCTGGCGCTGTTCAAGGCCAAGCAGGAGAACCTGTCCACCTATGGCGGCTATGACTTCGCCACCGCCAACTACTGGTATTACGGCGTGGACGTGGAATCCAAGGGCGTGGAGTTCGAAGCCACCGGCAAGCTCAGCGACAACACCAACCTGGTGTTCGGCTACACCCAGCTGAAGATGAGCAACCAGGACGGCGGCAGCACCTATACCTGGGTGCCGCGCCGCACCGCCAACCTGATGTTGACCTCTCGCCTGCCGAACCATGAAGCACTGTCGTTCGGCCTGGGTGGCCGTTGGCAGAGCGCTACCTCCACCAAGGAAAGCTACACCAACATGGTGGTGCGCCAGGGCAGCTATGCCGTGCTCAACGCCTTCGTCGCCTGGGACGTGCTGCCCAACGCAACGATACGCGCCAACATCAACAACCTCACCGACCAGAAGTACATCAACAGCCTGTACCAGATTGGTTACTACGGTGCACCGCGGAACTACCAGCTGAGTTTTGACTGGCGGTTCTGAGGACGGCGGATAGCGAAGCAGTTTTGGTTTTTGGTTTTTGGTTTTTGGTTTTTGGTTTTTGGTTTTTTGGCTCCACCCCTCTCCCCTTGCGGGAGCGGGTGCCCCGAAGGGATGGGGGAGGGGTAGCACTTCGCTGCCGACCCCAACCCTCACCCCAACCCCTCTCCCGCAGGGAGAGGGGCTTCATATGAAGCTTCACCCGAACCGATCCCCGAGACGTCACCGCCACCATGTCCCAAGCAACCACCATCACTGCTACTTCCCGCTCGCGACGTCAGGTCGTGCTGCGGGTGCTGGCCGCAATGTTCGGCGGCTACGTCTTTGCCTGGGGCACGGTGGCGCTGGCGACCTGCCTGTTGTTCGCGGCCAAGCTCGACTTCCACGATGCAGAGTTTCTCGGTGCTTTCATCGGTCTGCTCGCCTACGTGACGGTGTTCCTGTGGAGCATCGCGGCCCAGCGCCTGCTGCGCGTCTGGGTCGTATTGTTCGGCGGCGGACTATTGATGGCGGGCGCTGCATCGCTGGTCCAATCCCTGCTCGCATGACCGGAGAAGTCCATGTTCAATAGTTTCCGGCAAGCAATGGCGTGGCTGCACACCTGGTTCGGCCTGGTGCTGGGTTTCGTGCTGATGGCGGCGTTCTTCTTTGGCGCGCTCTCCGTCTTCGACCGCGAAATCGATCGTTGGGCGATTCCCGCCACCCGCATCGAAGCGCAACCGATGCCGTCCTTCGAGAAAATCCTGCGGCCTGCCTTCGAGCGCATGCAGCCGACCAAGGAGGCCATCGATGCGATGCGCCCGCGTGTCAACGGGCCGATGCCCACGCACTTCGACAAGGTCGCCAGCTGGAGTGCCTACACCACCCACCGAGATCCGGTGCTGGCCCTGTATGCGGGCTATCAGGTACCCAACGCCAAGGACCCGGAAGAACTGATCTGGGCCTATACCACCATCGATCCGCGCGATGGCAGTGTGCTGCCCGACGATCACTTGAAGATCGGCAGCGGCTTCTTTTTTCCGCTGCACTACGGCCTGACCCTGGACTGGAAGAACCTGGGCATCTGGATCGTCGGCTTCTCCGCACTGGTGATGCTGGCCGCGTTGATCAGCGGCGTGGTGATGCACCGGAAGATCTTCCGCGAATTCTTCACTTTCCGCCCCGGCAAGGCCAGGCTGCGCAGCGTGCTGGACCTGCACAACCTCACCGGCGTGGTGGCGCTGCCGTTCCACTTCTTCTTCGCACTGACCGGCCTGCTGATCTTTGCCGGCACCTATTACTTTCCGGTCGGTCACACCCAACTGCATGATCTGCACGACCTGCACGAGCGGATGGAAGCGCAGGAAACCGGCCTGCCGCATCAACGCGCAGGCGTTGCCGCTGGGCTGGCTTCGGTGGATGCGATGGTCGCGCAGGCACAGCAGCGTTGGCAGGCCAATGACAAGGCCGGCGATGTCGGTTTCCTGGTGCTGCAGCATGTTGGCGATGCCAACGGCTACGTCAGCGTCTACCGCGCCGGCACCGACCGCATCGCATTGGTAGGCGATGGCATCCACTTCAAATCCTCCGACGGAAAGCTGATCCGCGAAGATCCAGCCGCCACCCCGGTTGCCCGCATGGCCGAGTTCCTCACCGGCCTGCACCTGCAGCACTTCCGCCATTGGCTGCTGCGTTGGCTGTACGTGTTCGGCGGCCTTGCCAGTGCAGTGTGCATCGCCACCGGCTTCATCTTCTTTGTCGAGAAGCGCAAGCGCCAGCACGCGCAACAAGGTAGCCAAGGCGCACGCATCGTCGACGCGCTTGCGGTGACCACGGTGACCGGCATGTTGCTGGCTACGCTCGGCATCCTGATTGCCAACCGCCTGCTGCCCGAAGCCCTGCCCGGCCGCGGCGACTGGGAACGCTATGCGTTCTGGGCGGTCTGGGCATTGGCACTGGTGCACGCAGGTGTGCGTGGTACGCCGGTGGCACGCGGCCTGGCCAACCCGGCATGGCGCGAACAGACCTGGGCCATCGCGGTGATGGCGGTTGCCGCGGTGGCCTTGAACTGGATCACCACCGGCGACCATCTGCTGCGCACGCTGGCGCGCGGCTATTGGCCGGTGGCGGGTATCGATCTGTTCCTGCTCGGCAGTGCGTGCGTGGCCATGATCGCCGCCCGCAAGCTCGGCCAGCGCGCGCATGCCAAACAGGCCGCACCCCGGGAGAACGCCCATGCATGAGTCGCTATCCGCCAACCTGATGCTGGCCGCCGCACTGCTTAGCAGCCTTGCCGGCATGGCATGGCTGGCACTGTCGATGCAGGTACATGCACTGCAGGTGTGGCCGCGCCTGCCATCGCCGGCCACCCTGCGCTTGCTGCGCATCCTCGGCAGCTTCAGCGCCTGCGTTGCACTGGCGCTGTGCCTGGCGGTGGATCACGCCACGATGGCGGTGCTGGTCTGGGTGATGGCGTTGAGCGCTGCGGCGATGTTGGTGGCGTTTACGCTGTCTTCGCGACCGCAGCGCTTGCGCGTGTTTGCGCTCTGGATCAAGTAACAACGTAGTCAGCAGGCAATGCCTGCTGACTGCCAGGCTCAGCGCTGCTCGCCGATGCGCTCGCGGTACGCAGCGGCTTCCGCATGCAGCCATTCGCGGAACGCTTGGAAACCGCGATGACTGGTCGAGCGCTCCGGATAGACCAGCCAGTGTGACCATGCTGTCTTGAGTCGTTGATCGGACAGCAACAACAACTGGCCCGACTGCAACAGCAGCTGCGCGCGCGTCACCCGCCCGAGCGCAACGCCTACGCCTTCCAATGCCGCTCGATGGTGCGATTCGGAGTCGTCGAAGATCGCAACGTAGCGCTTGGGCGCTTCCGCCCCGGTCAAGGCGAACCAGCGATCCCATTCCCCATCCGGGTCACCCAGGAGCGGCCACTCCGACAATGGTTTCGCACCGAGGCCGCCCATGCGTTCAACCAACGCGGGGCTGGCCATCGGCACCAGCCATTCATCGATCAGGGGCTCGGCGATCACGCCCGGCCAACGGCCATCGCCGATGCGCATCGCCCCATCGAACTGCAGTTGTCGTTCGAAATCGATCAGCAGTTGGTTGGACTGCAGGTTGATCTCGATCTGCGGATGCGCCGCCACGAAACGACCCAAACGCGGCACCAACCATGCCGATGCCATCGTCGGCACCGCGCTGATGGACAACACACAATCGCGCCGCGCCTGGAACGGACGGAACACCTCGTTGATCGCATCCAGATGCGGGCCAATCTGGTCGAGCAGGCGTCGCCCTTCCTGCGTCGGTGCCACGCCGCGTGCCTGCCGCAGCAGCAGCGGATAGCCGAGCCGCTGCTCCAATTGGCGCATCTGATGGCTCAAGGCACTGACGGTGACGTTCATCGCCTCGGCGGCACGCGACATGTTGCCCATGCGCGCGGCCAGCACGAAACCCTGCAGGAACTGGAGTGGCGGCCTGGACATTTGACTTGAATTTTCCTCATTACTCGCTTGAAGGATGCTCGCTTTTCCGGACTATAGCCCGGAACTAACCTCAACCCACTCTCAACATGGAGCAGGGAAATGAGTGTTTATACCGATCTGCTGTTCATGCATGGGCATATCGCCAATGTCGAGCTGGCCAGGCAATTGGCCGGGGAAGACACGGTTCTACCCATTGAAGAGACGGCGGTTGGCGCAGGCAAACTGCTGTCGGACGAGCCAGGCACGGAACAAGCCGGAAACGAGGCTCTTGCCCAACAACATAGGAAAGCTCTTAGCTCAACCAGCACGTACAACCCAAGTTTCCAGACATGTGAATGATGATGGCGCTCCCGATGCTTGCTATGGTTCAGGTGATGCATCTGGTCACTCATGGGTTGGTGAGCACATGGAACGCTTCTGGTTACTCAGCTTTCTGCTGCTTGCAGCGCCGCAAGTTCTTGCGCGCTCGGTCGATCAGTGTCCGGTGCTACCGATCGGCTCTGGACTTGAGTGGACCTACAGCGAGGGGATTGATTTTGATATCTGCAGAGCCCACACGAATGGTTCCACTCAGACGGCCTTTGGCATCTACCTCGGCAATCATCCAAGCTTCAAACCAGAGCTCGCAACTCCCATCGGAGACGGCGAAGTTGCTGCCCGTCGTGTCACCTGGTACCGGCGAGATGCCGCCACCTCGGCATCGGATCTATCTCGCCAAACGCTACTGATGCTTGATCGAAAGTCGGACTATGTCGCTCACATCTGGTTGATAGCGGACACAGAGCAGCAGCTAGCGGACCGCCTCTCCATATTGAAACGTATTGTTTTCAAGTTCCCTTGATAAAGCGCCAATGAAAAGCCGCAACTGGTGTACCCGAGCAACCGCTTTGCTTACCACCGTCGTGATCCTGTGCATCGTCTCCAACCCGGAACTAGCCACCTTGGTGCCTGTGCTGGATGCATTGGGGCTGGACGTGCTGCTCGCGCTGTTCTCCGCACAGCTGATGGTGATTGTTTCGAATGTGCTGCTGCCGTATGCGCGGCATTTCCACCAGCGCTGGGGCCGGCGCGCGTTGAAGCCGGTTTGTGATGCGCTGCTGTGCGCCGCAGGCGGCTATCTGCGGCAGTTGGTGGGGCATGTGCGGCTCGCAGGGATGTCTACGCGGATTGGTTGAATGCTCGTTTGTGGGAGCGGCGTAAGCCGCGAAGCTGACGGTATTGAAGCCATCAGCATATTTGCCAGCTGACGATGTATCTGCTTCGCGGCTTACACCGCTCCTACAAAGGCCAGGAAGTCAGGTTGCTGCTTGCGGCTTGCATGACGCGCTTTCGCCTACCCTCACCCCCAACCCCTCTCCCGGAGGGAGGGGGGCTTCAGGGCTTAACGACAAAGGCCCGCCAATGGCGGGCCTTTGCGTTTGCTGCGTGCTGCGAAGAAACCGCTGGCGCGATTACTTGGCGGCAGCTTCCTCGGCCTTCGGGATCGAGGCTTCGGTGGTGATGCGGACCTTGACGTCGTCGCTGACAGCCGGGGCGTAGGCGCCCACGCCGAAATCGCTGCGCTTGATGGTGGTGGTGGCGTCGAAGCCAACCGACGGCACCTTGGCCATCGGGTGCTCACCGGCACCGTTGACGGTCACGTCCAGCACCACCGGCTTGGTGATGCCCTTGACGGTCAGGTCGCCGGTCACGGTCAGCTTGTTGGTGCCGGCTGCTTCCACCTTGGTGCTCTTGAAGGTAGCGGTCGGGAACTTGGCGGCATCGAAGAAATCGGCGCTGCGCAGGTGCTCGTCGAACTTGGCGGTGAAGCTGTTCAAGCCGGACAGCGGCAGGGTCACTTCCACGCTGGACTTGCCGACGTCAGCGGCGTCGTACACCAGGGTGCCGTCCGCGTTACCGAAGTGCGCGCTCGGGTTGGAGAAGCCCATGTGGCTCCACTGCACCAGCACGTCGGTGTGGGTCGGGTCGAGCTTGTAGGTACCAGCGGCGATCTGGATCGCAGCAGCTTCCGGGGCAGCCGGCGCAGCAGCAGCGGCTTCAGCCGGCGCAGCGGCAGTTTCGGCCGGGGCGGCAGCCGGGGCAGCGGTGTCGGCCGGCTTGGAGCAGGCGGTGATGGCAGCGGCCAGGGCCAGCGGGAGCAGCAACTTGGTCATAGCGGACATGGATCTCTCCTTGGAGGTGATAGACGGGATGATTTTCAACAAGCACGGCGTCAGCCGGTGTGACGGACGCCGCGTGGAACACTTCAGCAATCAGGCAATGCGCGCGGCTTCGTCGAAGGAAAGCCGCGGCAGCCGCGGGAAGATGCCGGACGGGTCGCCATAGCCCAGATTGACGAGGAAATTGGACTTGATGGCGGTGCCGGCGAAAAACGCTTCATCCACCTTGGCCGGGTCGAAACCCGACATCGGGCCGGCATCCAGGCCCAGCGCGCGCGCGGCCAGGATCAGATAGGCACCCTGCAGGCTGCCGTTGCGGAATGCAGCCTCGTGGCGGCTTTCGCGCGGGCCGTCAAACCAGGCCTTGGCGTCGGTGTGGGGGAACAGGTACGGCAGCTTCTCGTGGAAATCCAGGTCAAAACCAATGATCGCCGTGACCGGGGCAGCCAGGGTCTTGGCCAGGTTGCCCTCGGACAGCGCCGGTGCCAGCTTCTGCTTGGCTTCGGCCGATTTGACGAAGACGAAGCGCGCCGGGCTGGCGTTGGCGGAGGTGGGTGCCCACTTCAGCAAGTCATACAGGGCGCGCAGCTGGCTGTCCTCGACCGGACGGTCCTGGAACGTGTTCTGGGTGCGGGCGGTGCGGAACAGCTGGTCAAGCGCGGCATCGTTGAAGATGTCGGACATGGAAACTCCGTGATGAATTGGCTACGGTCGTGACATTGCACCGGTCAGCCCGGGACAATGACACGCCGATCAGAGTTCGCAGTGTAGAGCCCTGTGGCAGTTGCAACACCCAGCCTTTTTGAAACGAATTAATGCCATACGCGAAACGATCGACGCTCCCATGGACGATCACCGACGGCCGCGCCGGCAATGTGCGCCAGGCGGTGGCGTTGGCGTCTGCGCTGGGCCTGGGCGGCCAGCAACGCCTGCAGCTGCAGCCACAGGCGCCCTGGCGCTGGCTGGCGCCCCGCCTGCTGCCAGGTGCTGCGCGGGGCTTTGGCGCGCAGTTCGCGCAACTGGCCGGCAATGCGCCGGGGCTGGCGATTGGCTGTGGCCGACAGGCGGCAGGCGCATTGCGGGTGCTACGCCAACGCGGCAGCCGCACCGTGCAGATTCTTGACCCACGTATTCCGCCGCGCCACTGGGACCTGCTGGTGGTGCCCGAGCACGACCGCCTGCGCGCGGACAACGTGCTCACCCTGCTCGGCAGCCTCAACCCGGTCAGCGATGAGTGGCTGGCCTGGGGCCGTGCCGCGTTCTCCAGCTTCGAGCAGCTGCCAGGGCCACGTACCGCTTTGCTGGTGGGCGGCCCCACCGATCATGCACCGTGGCAGGACGACGACATCCAGCCGCTGTTCCAGCAACTGGCTGCCCGCATCCGCGCCGAGGGCGGCAGCGTGCTGGCCACCACCTCGCGGCGTACCCCGCGCGCGGTGACGGCCGCCCTGCTGCGTGCCTTCGACGATGTGCCCGGCGTGATCTGGGCCGACGGCGGTGACGGCTCCAATCCCTACGCCGGGCTGCTGGGCTGGGCAGACCGGATCGTCTGTACGCCGGACTCGGTCAACCTGCTGTCGGAAGCCTGCGCCACCCGGGTACCGGTGGGCGTGCTGTTGGGTACGCGCGCGCAGGAACGGATGGCGCGCTTCCAGCAGGCCTTGCGGGAGCGTGGCCGTCTGCTTGACGGCTTGGTTGCGTTGGATACTGATTTGAATGTGGCGATCGAGCCCTTGCGCGAGACCACCCGGATTGCGGCTGAGGTGAAGCTGCGCCTGGGGTTGTGAGGAAGGCCGCGATGGCTGCCTGGCAGCACGCACAGACAGGGAAGAAACCCTTGCCCGCATCATGCCTGCGCCATCAATCGCCTAGAATGGCCGCTGTTTTCTGATTGGAGCAGGCCCATGCCTTCCTTTGACGTCGTATCCGAAGTTGACAAGCACGAGCTGACCAACGCCATCGACCAGGCCAACCGCGAGCTGTCCACCCGCTTCGATTTCAAGGGTGTGGCGGCAAGTTTCGAGCAGGATGGCGAGAAGCTGATCAAGCTCACCGCGCCTACCGATTTCCAGCTCAAGCAGATGTCCGACATCCTCAAGCAGCGCCTGGCCGCGCGCAACATCGACTTCCGCTGCATGGAGTTCGGCGATATCGAGACCAATCTGGGTGGCGCGCGCCAGCAGGTGACGGTCAAGCAGGGCATCGAGCAGAAGCTGGCCAAGCAGATCGCCGCCAAGATCAAGGAATCCAAGATCAAGGTCGACACCCAGATCAACGGTGACAAGCTGCGCGTCAACGGCAAGAAGCGCGACGACCTGCAGGAAGTGATGGCGCTGCTGAAGAAGAGCGACTTCGAACAGCCGCTGCAGTTCGACAACTTCCGCGACTGATGTAAACCCGTTGCAGCAGGCTCAACCGGCCTGCTGCAACTTGCGGTACAGGGTGGTGCGCGAAATACCCAGCTGACGTGCCGCCGCGCTGAGATTACCTGCATGCGCCGCCACCGCGTCACGCACTGCGTGCGCACTCTGCACACGCAGCGGGCTCGCCGCCGCCAACGCACGCGTGCTGACGCGCGCGCGCACCGGCCCGCGCAGATACTGCACCTGCAGGGCACTGTCCGCACCCAGCGGCACCCGGTGCACCGGCCCGGCCTGCAACAGGCGGCGGCGCTGGTGCACGCTGGCCTCGGCAAATACGCCATCCAACGTCTGCAGCGACAACGGCCCGTTACGGGGCAGGCCAAGGATGCGCCGCGCCACGCTGTTGGCGGCCCGCAAGCTACCGTCCTCGCCCACCGCCAACAAGCCTTGCAGCGGCGTGCCCAACCAGCGCGCGTCGTGCTGCAGTGCCAGCAGGTGGCAGTCGCGTTGTTGCTGGATCAACTGGCTCTCGATCGACAGCGCGGCCTGGCGGAAATGGCAGCGCAGCAGTTCGCTGTCGCGCTCGCCGATGCCGGTGATATCCAGCGCCCCGAGCACTTCGCCGTCGACGCCGTGCAACGGCACGCTCAGGCAATAGACGCCGGAGAACTCATCAAGATAGTGCTCGTTGCCGCGCACCAGCGCCGGCGCGTCCTCGGCCAGCGCGCAGGACGGCGCGGTGGTACCGATCTCGATCTCGCGCACGCGGCGCCCGACCTGGATAGGCCGCAGTATCGCCTCGTCGCCCAGGCCATGTTCGCGCTGGGCGATGATCAGGCCATCACGATTGACGCAGAACAGCGTCCAACGACGGCCACCGAACGCGGCCCACAGATCATCCATGTCCTGGCGCACGCAGCGTGCCAGCAGGCGATCGGCCGGATCATCCAGACGCGTCTGCCGCCTTGCCAACGCTGAGTATTGCGGTGCCTGCTGCGGACGCACGCCCGCTTGCCGTGAGCGCTCCCAGGAACGCAGCAGTGCGGGTGACAGCAGTTGCGCGGGAAGGCTGCCGCCTTCGGCAAAGCGCTGTCGCGCCGCTGCAAGACGTTGCTGCTGTTGCACGAGTGTGTCGGCCATGGGCGTCCTCCAGACAACTGCGCCCAGCCTACACCCCGTTCGCTGACTGGATCGCCATCGCGGGGCCACGTTGCCCGCGACCGGTTGTTACATAAACCGATCTTGGGCACCGGCTTCAAGGGGGTGGCCGTGAGGCGTTGTTCGGCGGCGGGGGTGGTTTGTTGCAGGGGTTTGTACCGGTCC
>NZ_JBRREG010000069.1:0-27011 GCF_056760155.1 Stenotrophomonas sp. STEN022 | reverse complement strand
CGGCCCGCGCAGCCCCCCCCCTCCATCCGCCATTCCACCCCCCCCGCGCCCCCCGCCCCCCCCCCCCCCCCCCCCCCCCCCCCCCCCCCCCCCCCCCCCCCCCCCCCCCCCCCCCCCCCCACTACAGGTTCGGATTTACCGGGAATGCCCTTGCCGAGCGTGGCTCGGCACTACATTCACAATCAGCCCTGCTTGCGGACGATGGCCATGGCGATCTCCAACGACTGCTCGTAGTTCAGCCGCGGGTCGACACTGGAACGGTAGGCACGCTCCAGATCGCGCTCGGTGAGCTCGCGGGCGCCTCCGGTGCACTCGGTGACATCCTCGCCAGTCAACTCCAGGTGCACGCCGCCCAGACGCGTACCGGCCGCTGCGTGCAGGTCGAAGGACAGCTCGACCTCGCTGCGGATGTTGTCAAACCGCCGGGTCTTGTAACCGTTGCTGGTGCTCTCGGTATTGCCGTGCATCGCGTCGCAGACCCACAGCACGCGGCGGCCATCGCGCTTGATCGCATCCAGCAGCGGCGGCAACTTGTCGGCGATCTGGTTCGCGCCCATGCGGTGGATGAAGCTCAGGCGGCCCGGTTCGTCATCCGGGTTCAACACGTCGATCAAGCGCAGCAGCTGATCCGGCTGTACCGACGGCCCCACCTTGATCGCGATCGGATTACGCACGCCGCGCAGGTACTCCACGTGGGCGCCATCCAGCGCCGCGGTGCGCATGCCGATCCACGGGTAATGCGTGCTCAGGTTGAACCAGCCGCTCTGGCGCGGCACCTGCCTGGTCAGCGCCTGCTCGTACGGCAGCAGCAAGGCCTCATGCGAGGTGTAGAAATCCACGCGGTTGAGGTTGTGCACCTGTGAGCCCGACAAGGTCTCCATGAAGCGCACCGCATCACCGATCGAGGCGACCATCTCCTGGTACTCCTCGGCTAGCGGCGAGCAGCGCATCCACGCCAGGTTCCAGTACTCGGGGTGGTGCAGGTCGGCAAAGCCGCCATCGATCAGCGCACGCACGAAGTTCATCGTCAGCGCCGAGCGCGAATGCGCGGTGATCATCCGCTGCGGATCAGGCACGCGCGCGGCCTCGGTGAACGCCGGCGCATTGATCACGTCGCCGCGGTAGCTGGGCAAGGTCACCCCGTCGCGGGTTTCGGTATCGGCCGAGCGCGGTTTGGCGTACTGGCCGGCAAAGCGGCCAACGCGGATCACCGGCATGCGCAGGCCATGCACCATCACCAGGCTCATCTGCAGCAGCACCTTGAGCCGGTTGGAGATCGTGCCCGATTCGCAGTCGACGAAGTTCTCGGCGCAGTCACCGCCCTGCAGCAGGAAACGCTTGCCCTCCTGTGCCTCGGCCAGCTGCTGCTTGAGCGCGAAGATCTCCCACGAGGTCACCAGCGGCGGCAATTGCCGCAGCTCGCTCAACGCGGCCTCCAGCGCCTGCGGATCGGGGTACGTCGGCATCTGCAGCGCGGGCTTGCCACGCCAGCTATCCGGCGCCCAACTACTGGCGGTGGCGACGGATGACGGGGAGGAGGAAGCGTTCATGCAGATACCAGTTGAATAAGTGAAAGAGTCAGATCAAACGTTTTTTACGTGTGCGCAGGCCGGCATACAGGGCCCAACCCGCAAGCAGTACAAACCACACCAGGCTCCACATCGGCATGCTCAGGCCGAGGAAGGTCCAGTCGATGTTGCCGCAGTCACCAGTACCGGTCAGCACGGTGCGGAACACTTCGAACGGACCCATGGTTTCGGCGAGGAAGCTCAACGGTGGGCCGCAGCTGCTGCCCAGGTCCTTCGGCAACAACTGCACGTAGACATGGCGCCCGGCGATGCCAATGCCCACCACGGCCGCCAGGAAGGTCAACACGCCATAGCCGGCGCGCCCGCCGCGGCTGGACGGCCCGTGCAGTGCACCGAGCAGGAACAGCACCCCGACGGCGGCAAATGCGATGCGCTGGTAGATGCACAGCGGACACGGCTCCAGCCCCATCTGGATCTGCATGTAGATCGCAAAGGCGAGCAGGCCAGCACAGGTCAAAAAGCCCAGCAGGCACTGCGCGCGGAAACTCCAACGCAAAGGGTTCATCGCAACTTTCCGGAGTGAACAATGCAACAAGAGTAACAGGCCCTCCGCGCGCGATCAGCAGTGATGGCAGCTGTAACCACATGAACAAAAAAGCCCGGCATAGGCCGGGCTTCTCCTGCATCCGTCGATGGACGGAAGCGTGCGATTACTCGCCGACTTCTTCCGCAACGGCGACCGGACGGTCAACCAGTTCAACGTAAGCCATCGGAGCGTTGTCGCCAGCGCGGAAGCCGCACTTCAGCAGGCGCAGGTAGCCGCCCGGACGGTTGGCGTAGCGCGGGCCCAGGATGGTGAACAGGATGCCTACGGCTTCCTTGTCACGCAGGCGGGCGAACGCCAGACGACGGTTGGCAACCGAATCAACCTTGGCCAGGGTGATCAGCGGCTCGGCAACGCGGCGCAGTTCCTTGGCCTTCGGCAGGGTGGTCTTGATCAGCTGGTGCTTGAACAGCGACGCAGCCATGTTCTTGAACATTGCTTCGCGGTGGGCGCTGGTGCGGTTGAACTTGCGGCCCGACTTCATGTGACGCATGGGTTTATTCCTTGGTTAATGGTGAGACGTTGGACATCGTTGTCGCCATCCTGGCGTTGAAAGTGGACTGCGGATGGTCCTGGTCACCCGTCCTGGACGACCGGCATTGCGGCGTTGTTTAACCGTCAATGCGGGTACTGCTGAAACAATATTCCCCCGCATGGTCACCCATGCGGGGGAACAGGTATTGCTTATCAGCCGAGCATGCCGTGAGCGGCGACACCGGCCGGCGGCCAGTTCTCCAGCTTCATGCCAAGCGACAGACCGCGCTGGGCCAGCACTTCCTTGATCTCGGTCAGCGACTTCTTGCCGAGGTTCGGGGTCTTGAGCAGTTCAACTTCGGTCTTCTGGATCAGATCGCCGATGTAGTAGATGCTCTCAGCCTTGAGGCAGTTGGCCGAACGCACGGTCAATTCCAGGTCGTCGATCGGGCGCAGCAGCACCGGATCCACGCCGTTGTTGGCCGGCTTGGCTGCACCGCGGTCGCGGTGGGTGAAATCACCGAACACCGACAGCTGATCGCTGAGGATGTCGGCCGCGGTGCGGACAGCTTCCTCGGCATCGATCGTGCCGTTGGTTTCGATATCAATGACCAGCTTGTCCAGGTCGGTACGCTGTTCGACGCGAGCGGCTTCCACCGCATAAGCGACGCGGCGGACCGGCGAGAACGAAGCGTCCAGCACCAGACGACCAATCGCACGCGATTCTTCGTCCGGACGACGACGCGCAGCAGCCGGCTGGTAGCCGAAGCCACGCTCGACCTTCAGACGCATGTTGATCGCAGTGTCCTTGGTCAGGTTGCAGATCACATGGTCGCCGTTGATCACTTCGACGTTATGGTCAACCTTGATGTCGGCAGCGGTGACAACACCCGGACCCTGCTTGGACAGGGAAACAGTGGCGCTGTCGCCGGTGTGCATACGGATCGCCACGTCCTTCAGGTTCAGCAGGACGTCAAGCACGTCTTCCTGCAGGCCTTCCAGAGTGGTGTACTCGTGCAACACGCCGTCGATCTCGACTTCGGTAATGGCGAAGCCCGGGATGGACGACAGCAGCACGCGACGCAGGGCGTTGCCCAGCGTATGCCCGTAACCACGCTCCAAAGGCTCGATCACGACCTTGGCGCGGGTCTCGGTAAGGCGTTCGATCTGCGGACCGCGAGGACGCAGAACCTGGTTTGCGGTAACCGTCATGTTGCGGGTTCTCCTGCGAACCTCCGGTGCAACCCGGAGGTTCTCCATTGTGAATTACTTCGAATACAACTCGACGATCAGCGCTTCGTTGATATCCGCAGGCAGGTCCGCACGATCCGGCACAGCCTTGAAGACGCCGCTGAACTTCTTCGAATCGACTTCGACCCACGACGGGCTGAGGTCGTGCTGCTCGGCAACGACCAGGGCTTCCTGGACGCGCAGCTGCTTGGCAGCCTTCTCGGACAGCGCAATTGCGTCGCCGGCCTTGACCTGGTACGAAGCCAGGTTCACCGACTTGCCGTTGACCGTGACACCGCGGTGCGAGACCAGCTGACGGGCAGCCGGACGGGTCACTGCGAAGCCCATGCGGTAGACGACGTTGTCCAGACGGGTTTCCAACAACTGCAGCAGGTTCTCGCCGGTGTTGCCCTTCTTGGTCGAGGCCTTCTTGTAGTAGTTGCGGAACTGACGCTCCAGCAGACCGTAGATACGCTTGACCTTCTGCTTTTCGCGCAGCTGGGTAGCGTAGTCGGACAGCTTGCCCTTACGGGCAGTGGCGCCGTGCTGGCCGGGCTTCTGCTCCAGCTTGCACTTGGAATCCAACGCGCGGGCCGGGCTCTTCAGGGAGAGGTCGGCGCCTTCGCGGCGGGCGAGCTTACAGGTAGGACCGATATAACGAGCCATTTTTTATCGCTCCTTTAGACGCGACGCTTCTTCGGCGGACGGCACCCGTTGTGCGGGATTGGCGTCACGTCGATGATGTTGGTGATCTTGTAGCCGACGTTGTTCAACGAACGTACGGCCGACTCACGGCCCGGACCCGGACCCTTGATGCGGACTTCCAGCGACTTCAGGCCGTAATCCAGCGCAGCCTTGCCAGCCTTTTCGGCGGCAACCTGAGCGGCGAACGGAGTCGACTTACGCGAACCACGGAAGCCAGCGCCACCGGAGGTCGCCCAGGACAGTGCATTGCCCTGACGGTCGGTGATGGTCACGATGGTGTTGTTGAACGAAGCGTGGACGTGGGCAACGCCATCAGTGATGACGCGCTTGATCTTCTTCTTGGTTTTTGCAGCAGCGGGCTTAGCCATTTCTTAGGTCCCTTACTTCCTGATCGCCTTGCGCGGACCCTTACGGGTGCGGGCGTTGGTACGGGTACGCTGGCCACGCAGCGGCAGGCCGCGACGGTGACGCAGGCCGCGGTAGCAGCCCAGGTCCATCAGACGCTTGATTGCGATACCGATTTCGCGGCGCAGATCGCCTTCGACAATGTACTTGCCGACTTCGAGACGCAGACGCTCGATTTCCGGCTCCGACAAATCGCGGATCTTGGTGGTCGAAGCAACGCCTGCGACTTCGCAGACCTTCTTCGAACGGGTACGGCCGATGCCGTAAATGCTTTGCAACCCGACCCAGACATGCTTCTGGGCTGGCAGGTTGACGCCTGCAATACGCGCCATGACGCGGTTCTCCAGCTGAGTGATGGCCGAATACGCACCATGAGGCGCGCCAATCCGGCAGGATGGATCAAAAATGTGAACTAGCGATACTAACAAGGCTTCGGTTTGCTTGGAAGCCCGTGGAACATACAGTTCCACAAGCCCGGCGTGGGGAGTGTGCCCATGCTCCGGCGCCGGATGTGCCTGGCAAGGAGAGAGGTCTCCAAGCCGCCCGCGCTACTCCCGCGCGGAACAACCACATCACACCCCCACCCGAAACCGCTGCAGGGGCCGCCCTTCTGTTTGGAAAACCGCCCCGGGAACCGGAGCGGGTTTCTCGCTATGAAGCGGAAAGTATAACCGGTGAATCAGCCGCGTGCAAAACCGCCGCGGTTGCCGCCCTTCAGGTTGGCCTTCTTCAACAGGCTCTCGTACTGGTGCGACATCAGATGTGCCTGGACCTGCGCGATAAAGTCCATCACCACCACCACCACGATCAGCAGCGAGGTGCCGCCGAAGTAAAAAGAGGCATTGAGCTGGGTACGCATGATTTCCGGCAGCAGGCAGACGATCACCAGGTACAGCGAGCCAGCAGCCGTCAGACGGGTCAGCACGGCATCGATGTAATCGGCGGTAGCCTTGCCCGGACGAATACCCGGAATCAGCGCGCCCGACTTCTTCAGGTTGTCAGCGGTTTCCTGCGAGTTGAACACCAGCGCGGTGTAAAAGAACGCAAAACCGGTGATCAGCGCAGCGAACACGATCATGTGCAGCGGCTCGCCCGGGCCCAGCGCGTTTGCCACCTTCTGCAGCCACGTGGCCGAGCTGGCCTGACCGGACCACATCGCCAGCGTTGCCGGGAAGGCAAGGATGCTGGAGGCGAAGATCGCCGGGATAACGCCCGCCATGTTGAGCTTCAGCGGCAGGAACGAGGTCTGGTTCATATAGGCATTACGGCCACCCTGACGGCGGGCGTAATTGACCGTGATACGACGCTGACCGCGCTCCACGAACACCACGAAGTAGGTGAAAGCCAGCACCACCAGCACGATGATCAGCAACGAGATGAAGCTCATGTTGCCGTCACGGTAGGCTTCGACGGTATGGATCACAGCAGCCGGCAAGCCAGCCACGATGCCTGCGAAGATGATCAGCGACACACCGTTGCCGATGCCACGCTCCGTCACCTGCTCACCCACCCACATCAGGAAAATGGTGCCTGCAGTGAGCGCGATGATCGCGGTCAACACGAAGCCCATGCCCGGGGCGTACACCACCGGTGCACCGCCCGGCGACACCTGGTTCTGCAGTGCCAGCGCGATACTGCCGCCCTGCACTACCGCCAGGAGCACCGCGCCGATGCGCGAATACTGGGTGATCTTGCGACGACCCGACTCACCTTCCTTCTGCATGGCCTTCAGGGCCGGGAAGATGTGGACCGCCAGCTGCATCACGATGGATGCCGAGATATACGGCATCACGTTCAACGCGAAGATACTGAAACGGTGCAGGGCGCCGCCCGAGAACATGTTGAACATGTCCACGATGCCGCCGCCCTGCGCCTGCATCAGCGCAAGCATGGCCTCGGGATTGACGCCCGGCACCGGCACATAACAGCCGATGCGATAGACGAGCAATGCCCCAAGTACGAACAGAAGGCGTTGGCGAAGTTCAGTGAACTTGCCCGCCCCTGCCGCGAGGTTACCGATGCCAGCTTGCGCCATGTTCCAGTTACTCCTGTACGCTGCCGCCGGCAGCTTCAATCGCGGCCTTGGCGCCGGCAGTAGCAGCAATACCCTTCAGGGTGAATGCCTTGCTCAGCTCGCCCTTGAAGACGACCTTGGCCTTCTTCGCGGTCGACGGGATCAGCTTGGCTGCACGCAGTGCGGCCAGGTCGATCTCACCAGCTTCCAGGCGGTCAAGGTGGTAGGACAGCACTTCTGCGGTGTCCTTGGCCTTGTGCGAGAAGAAGCCGATCTTCGGCAGACGACGCTGCATCGGGGTCTGGCCGCCTTCGAAGCCAGCCTTGATCTTGCCGCCGCCCTTGCGAGCGAACGATCCCTTGTGGCCGCGGCCGCAGGTCTTGCCCAGGCCGGAGCCGATGCCGCGACCGACGCGGGTACGCTCGGTACGGGCGCCCGGTGCCGGGCTCAGTTCATTGAGACGCATAGTCATGGTCGATTACTCCTCAACCTGGACGAGGTACTGAACCTTGTTGATCAGACCGCGAACCTGCGGGCTGTCTTTCAGTTCACGCACATCATTGAGCTTGTTCAGGCCCAGGGCACGCACCGACAGGCGGTGACGCGACTGGGTGCCACGCAGGCCGCGCACCAGGCGCACCTTGACGGTCTTGACGGTTTCATTAGCCATGGTTCAGATCCTCCAACTTCTTGCCGCGCTTGGCAGCAATACGAGCCGGGGACTGTGCACCGGCCAGACCCTTCAGGGTGGCGCGGACCAGGTTGATCGGGTTACGCGAACCGGTTGCCTTGGCCAGGACGTTCTTCACGCCAACGGCTTCCAGCACGGCGCGCATGGCACCGCCGGCAATGACGCCGGTACCTTCCGAAGCCGGCTGCATGAACACGCGAGCTGCGCCGTGACCATCCTTGATGGTGTGCCACAACGTGCCGTTGTTCAGATCAACGCTGACCTGGTTCTTGCGGGCCTGCTCCATCGACTTCTGGATGGCGACCGGCACTTCGCGTGCCTTGCCATAACCGAAGCCGACCTTGCCTTCGCCATCACCGACCACGGTCAGTGCGGTGAAGGTGAACTGACGGCCACCCTTGACGGTCTTGCTGACGCGATTGACCGCGACCAGCTTCTCGATCATGCCGTCGTCGATTTTCTCTTCGCGGTTACGGTCGCGATCGCGACCCCGCTGCTGACGCTCTTCTGCCATTTCGATTCCTTGATTGATTGGGTATGTACGGCTCGATGCCGCTTATGGTTGTGTAGTGGAGCAATGAATCGCCAGACGCTGCAGAAGAACGAAAGGCGCCCGGTACAAACCCGTACCGGCAGGCAGGCGGAAAGGGGCCAGAGGCCCCTTTCCTGTATTGCTTAGAACTGCAGACCGCCTTCGCGGGCAGCATCAGCAAGCGCCTTGATGCGACCATGGTAGCGGTAGCCCGAGCGGTCGAAAGCGACCTTCTCGATACCAGCAGCCTTGGCGCGCTCGGCGATCAGCTTGCCAACCTTGGTGGCAGCGTCGATGTTCTTGCCGCTCTTCAGGCCTTCCTTGACTTCGGCCTGTGCGGTGTTGGCAGCAGCCAGCACCTTGGAGCCGTCGGCGGTGAAGACCTGTGCGTACAGGTGCTGACCGGTGCGCAGCACCGACAGACGTGCCACGCCCAGGGTACGGATGTGCGAACGGGTCGACTTGGCGCGACGCAGACGGGCGATGTTCTTGTTCATGTTCTTTATCCTCGAAAGCTGAAAACCTAAGAATTAGGCCTTCTTGGCTTCCTTGCGAATGATGACTTCACCGGCGTACTTCACACCCTTGCCCTTATAGGGCTCCGGCGGACGGTAACCACGGATCTTGGCGGCGACTTCACCGACAACCTGCTTGTCCACGCCCTGCACGACGATTTCCGTCTGCGTCGGGGTCGACAGGGTGATGCCTTCCGGCGCCACGAACACGACAGGGTGGGAGAAGCCCAGCGACAGGTTCAGGTCCTTGCCCTGCATGGCAGCGCGGTAACCCACGCCGACCAGCTCAAGCTTGCGCTCGAAGCCTTCGGACACGCCCTGCACCATGTTGGCCAGGATCGCACGCACGGTGCCGGCCAGCGCGTCGAAGGAGATGTCCTTCGGGCTCAGCGTGGCAACGCCGTTGTCGAGAGTGATTTCTACGCCAGCGGTCTTGTTCAGCGACAGGGCGCCCTTCGGGCCCTTCACGCTAACAACTTCCGGCTGGATGGTCAGTTCAACGCCCTTGGGCAGGTTGATCGGCTTCTTGGCTACGCGGGACATAGTGGACTCCTTCCCTTAGGCCACGAAGCACAGGACTTCGCCGCCGACGCCCAACTGGCGCGCCTGCGCATCAGTCATGATGCCCTTGGAGGTGGAAATGATGGCGACGCCCAGGCCGTTCAGGACCTTCGGCAGTTCAGACTTGCCACGGTACTGGCGCAGGCCCGAACGCGAGAAGCGCTTCAGGGTCGCGATGACCGGCTTGCCTTCGAAGTACTTCAGGACGATTTCGAGCTCGGCCTTGTTGTTTTCGATGTTGTTGACGCGCAGGTCGGCGATGTAACCCTCGTCCTTCAGGACCTGGGCAATGGCCACCTTGACCTTGGACGACGGGGCTTTCACCGTCTGCTTGCCAACCGCTGCCGCATTCTTGATGCGGACCAGCAGGTCGGCGATGGGATCAGTCATGCTCATGTAGATACCTTTGAGTGCACCGATATCCGCTTTCGCGAAAATCTCGTGTTTTCCTGGGATGGGCCAGGGCCCTTGACGCACCTGCCGCCTGTTTCGGGCAGGCAAGGAGCGGGATTATACGACAAAAAGCCCGACTTGCGTCGGACTTTTTGTTTTGCCTTCAGATTGACCCGAAAGCCCTGCTGGGCGGGCCTTTCGGCCGCCCAGCGGGTTGTTGCTTACCAGCTTGCCTTGCGCAGGCCCGGCACGTCACCACGCATGGTGGCTTCGCGCAGCTTGTTGCGGCCGAGGCCGAACTTGCTGTAGACGCCACGCGGACGACCCGACAGTTCGCAACGGTTGCGGTGGCGGCTCGGCGACGAATCGCGCGGCAGCTTCGACAACTTGGTTGCAGCCTCGATCTTCTCTTCGTAGCTCGCGTCCACCGAGGACACGATCTTCCTCAGAGCAGCACGCTTGTCGGCGTACTTCAGAGCCAGCTTCTTCCGCTTGATGTCGCGGTTGACCATTGAGGTCTTTGCCATTTCTGTATCCTCGACGAATCAGTTACGGAACGGGAACTTGAACGCTGCGAGCAGCGCCTTCGCTTCCGCGTCGGTCTTGGCGGTGGTGGTGATGGCGATATCCATACCGCGGATCGCGTCGACGGCGTCGAAGTCGATTTCCGGGAAGATGATCTGTTCCTTCACACCCATGTTGTAGTTGCCACGACCGTCGAACGAACGACCCGACACGCCGCGGAAGTCACGCACGCGCGGCAGCGAGATGTTGATCAGGCGATCCAGGAACTCAAACATGGTGTCACGACGCAGCGTGACCTTGCAGCCGATCGGCCAACCGTCACGGATCTTGAACGAAGCCACCGAGACGCGCGACTTGGTGACCACCGGCTTCTGGCCGGTGATCTTGGTCATGTCGGCAACGGCGTTCTCAAGAACCTTCTTGTTGGTCGCAGCTTCGCCCACACCCATGTTCAGGGTGACCTTGACCAGGCGCGGCACTTCCATCGGATTGGTGTAACCGAACTGCTTGGTCAGCGCCGGTACCACTTCTTCCTTGTAAAACTTTTCGAGACGTGAATTCATCGGTCAGTCCTTAGGCGTCGAGCGCCTCACCGCTGGAGCGGAACACACGCAGTTTGCGTCCATCCTCCAGCACCTTGAAGCCAACGCGCTCGCCCTTGCCCGAAGCCGGGTTCAGCACATTCACGTTGGAGATATGGATCGACGCTTCACGCTCGACCACGCCGCCGGCAACGCCTGCCTGCGGGTTCGGCTTGGTGTGGCGCTTGACGATGTTCACGTTGGCGACGATCACACGATCGCCGTCGACGCGGACGACTTCGCCCTGCTTGCCCTTGTCCTTGCCGGTGTTGACGACGACCTGGTCGCCCTTCTTGATACGGTTAGCCATGATTATCTCCTGGCGCTCACAGAACTTCGGGAGCGAGCGAGACGATCTTCATGAACTTCTCGGAACGAAGTTCACGGGTCACCGGTCCGAAGATGCGGGTGCCGATCGGCTCTTGCTTGTTGTTGAGCAGGACCGCGGCGTTGCCGTCGAAACGGATCAGCGAGCCATCGGCGCGACGCACACCCTTGCGGGTACGCACCACGACGGCGTCATACACTTCACCCTTCTTGACTTTGCCGCGCGGAATTGCGTCCTTCACGGTGACCTTGATGATGTCGCCGATGTGGGCATAACGGCGCTTGGAACCACCAAGCACCTTGATGCACATCAGTTCCTTGGCACCGGAATTGTCCGCAACGTCAAGGTAGCTCTGCATCTGGATCATGAGTCAGATCTCCTTATTCAGCCGCACGCGTGATGACTTCCACCACACGCCAGTTCTTGGTCTTGGACATCGGAGCAATCTCGGTCACGCGCACGACATCACCTTCTTTACAGGCGTTGTCGGCGTCGTGTGCGTGCAGCTTGGACGAGCGCTTGATGTACTTGCCGTACAACGGGTGCTTGACCTGGCGCTCCACCAACACGGTGACCGTCTTGTCCATCTTGTTGCTGACGACACGGCCTTCGACCGTGCGCAGCGTCTTCTTTTCAGTATTTTCGCTCATAGCAGCCATCCTTACTTCGTGCTGCCGATCAGGTGCTTGACGCGAGCAATCTCGCGGCGCACCCGGCGGGTTTCGTGGGTCTTCGGCAGCTGGCCGGTGACCTGCTGCATACGGAGCGAGAACTGCTCCTTACGCAGGTCGGTCAGGTGGGCCTTGAGTTCGTCAGCCGACTTCTCGCGGAGTTGTTTGATGTCCATCAGCGCACCGTCCGGGTTACGAAAGTGGTGGTCACCGAGAGCTTGGCAGCGGCCAGGCGGAACGCCTCGCGTGCCACTTCCTCGGTCACACCCTCGACTTCATAAATCATGCGGCCCGGCTGGATCTGGGCGACCCAGTATTCCACGCCACCCTTACCAGCACCCATTCGGACTTCGATGGGCTTCTTGGTGATCGGCTTGTCGGGGAACACACGGATCCACATCTTGCCACCGCGCTTGACGTAGCGGCTGATCGAGCGGCGAGCCGCTTCGATCTGACGCGCAGTCAGCTGACCGTGGGCAGTAGCCTTCAGGCCGAACTCGCCGAAGCTGACGGCGTTGGCGCTCCAGCTCAGGCCGTCATTGCGGCCCTTGAACATCTTGCGGTATTTGGTTCGCTTGGGTTGCAACATTGCCGTTACCTCGCTTCACGAGCCGGGCGCGACGGACGGTCACCGCGGTCGCCGCGATCGTTACGATCGTTGCGCGGGCTGTCGTCCTGCTTTTCCTGGCCAACCTGGGAGAAATCAAAGACTTCACCCTTGTAGATCCAGACCTTGATGCCGATGATGCCGTAGGTGGTGCTGGCTTCAGCGAAACCGTAGTCGATATCCGCACGCAGGGTGTGCAACGGCACGCGGCCTTCGCGGTACCACTCCGAACGGGCGATTTCAGCGCCGTTCAAGCGGCCGCCGACGTTGACCTTGATGCCCAGGGCACCCAGGCGCATCGCATTGCCGACCGAGCGCTTCATTGCACGGCGGAACATGATGCGGCGCTCCAGCTGCTGCGCGATCGACTCGGCAACCAGCTGTGCGTCCAACTCCGGCTTGCGCACTTCGGTGACGTTGATGTGCGCCGGGACGCCCATCAGCTCGCTCACTTCCTTACGCAGCTTTTCGATGTCCTCACCGCGCTTGCCGATCACCACGCCCGGACGGGCGGTGTGGATCGTCACGCGAGCCGTCTTTGCCGGACGCTCGATGAGGATCTTGGAGATGCCGGCCTGTGCAAGCTTCTTGCGCAGCATCTCGCGAACTTTCAGGTCGGCTGCCAGGTAACCAGCAAACTCGGCCTTGTTGGCGTACCACTTGGAGTTCCAGTCCTTGGAAATACCGAGGCGGATACCAACCGGATGAACTTTATGACCCATGGTCTTTATCCTTTCCGCTTACTTGCCGGCGCCCACAACCACAGTGATGTGGCTGGTGCGCTTGAGGATGCGGGTACCGCGGCCTTTCGCCCGCGCCATGAAACGCTTCAGGGTCGGACCTTCATCAACCATGATGGTCTTGACCTTCAGCTCGTCGACGTCAGCGCCCTGGTTGTTTTCGGCATTTGCGATAGCCGACTCCACCACCTTCTTGATCAGGTGGGCAGCCTTCTTGTCCGAAAACTTCAGCAGGTTGACCGCACGCTCGGCCGGCAGACCGCGCACCTGGTCAGCGACCAGACGAGCCTTCTGCGCAGAGATGCGCGCGGAGCGCAGGATTGCTTTCGCTTCCATTGTCATCTCTCCTTACTTGCCCGACTTCTTGTCGCCACCGTGACCCTTGAAGGTCCGGGTGACGGCAAATTCGCCGAGCTTGTGGCCGACCATGTTCTCGTTGACGAGCACCGGAACGTGGTTCTTGCCGTTATGAACGGCGATGGTGACGCCTACCATTTCCGGCAGGATCATCGAACGGCGCGACCAGGTTTTGATCGGCTTCTTGCTGCCCGCAGCGGCCTCCACCTTCTTGACGAGGTGGTGATCGACGAACGGGCCCTTCTTGAGTGAACGTGCCATGGTCGATTAGCCCCTACGATCGCGGACGATGAACTGCTGAGTGCGCTTGTTATGGCGCGTCTTGTAACCCTTGGTCGGAACGCCCCACGGGGTGACCGGATGCGGATTACCCTGGCCGGCCTTGGCTTCACCACCACCGTGCGGGTGATCAACCGGGTTCATGGCCGCACCGCGGACGGTCGGCTTGACACCGCGCCAGCGCTTCGCGCCAGCCTTGCCCAGCTTTTCCAGGTTGTGCTCATCGTTACCGACTTCACCGATGGTGGCGCGGCATTCGACCGGCACCTTACGCATTTCACCCGAGCGCAGGCGCAGGGTGGCGTAGATGCCTTCACGAGCGACCAACTGCACGCCTGCACCAGCAGCACGAGCGATCTGAGCGCCCTTGCCCGGCTTCAGCTCGATCCCGTGGACGGTGGTACCGACCGGGATGTTGCGCAGCGGCAGGGTGTTGCCGGTCTTGATCGGGGCGTGAGCACCCGAGATGACCTGGTCACCCGCCTTCAGGCCCTTCGGGGCGATGATGTAGCGACGCTCGCCGTCGACGTAGCACAGCAGGGCGATATGGGCAGTGCGGTTCGGATCGTATTCGATACGTTCCACGCGTGCCGGAATGCCTTCCTTGTTGCGCTTGAAGTCGATCAGACGGTAGTGCTGCTTGTGACCACCACCCACGTGACGGGTGGTGATGCGGCCGTGGTGGTTACGACCGCCGGACTTGCTCTGCGGCTCCAGCAACGCAGCATGCGGCGCGCCTTTGTGCAGATCAGGAGTGACCACGCGCACGGCCGAACGACGGCCGGGAGAAGTGGGTTTGAATTTCATCAATGGCATGGGATGTACCTCAGGCCTTGGCCGTTACATCGATGGACTGGCCATCGGCGAGACGCACATACGCCTTGCGCCAATCGCCGCGGCGGCCTGCACGGTTACGGAAGGACTTGTTCTTGCCCTTCACGTTCAGCACGTTGACCGACTCGACCTTGACGTCGAACAGCTGCTCAACCGCGGCCTTTACATCGGCCTTGGTGGCTTCGTTCGAAACTTCGAAGACGTATTGGTTGGAGATTTCCTGCAGGCGCGCGGTCTTTTCAGAGACTCGCGGTGCACGCAGCACGCTGAAGATTTTTTCGTTGGCGCTCATGCCAGCCACTCCTCGACCTTCTTGACCGCGTCAGCGGTGATGACGACCGTGTCGGCACCGACCAGCGAAACCGGGTCCAGGCCCTGCACGTCACGCACCTGCACATACGGCAGATTGCGAGCGGACAGGTACAGGTGCTCGGAAGCCTCTTCGGTGACGATCAGCGGGCGCTTGCCCACTTCCAGGCCAGCCAGCTTGGTGCTCAGGGCCTTGGTGCTGGTCGCTTCGACATCGAACGACTCAACGATGGTCAGGCGACCCTGGCGGTTCAGCTCGGACAGGATGGCGCACATGGCGGCGCGATACTGCTTGCGATTGACCTTCTGCTCGAAGCTACGCGGCTTGGCCGCGAAGGTGACACCACCGCCGACGAAGATCGGAGCAGTCAGGGCACCGTGACGAGCGCCACCACCCTTCTGCTTCTTCGACTTCTTGGTGGTACCAGCCACTTCAGAACGCGTCTTCTGTGCCTTGGTGCCCGAACGTGCGGCGTTGCGGTAGGCAACGACGACCTGGTGAACCAGATCTTCGCTGAAATCGCGACCGAACACGGCTTCGGAGACCGAGACCTTGTTGTTGCTACCCGTGATAACGAGTTCCATCGTCATCTCTCCTTATGCCTTGCTAGCCGGACGCACGATCACGTCACCACCGGCTGCGCCAGGCACGGCGCCGCGGATGGCAATCAGACCACGCTCGACATCGACCTTGACCACTTCCAGGTTCTGCGTGCTCTGCTGCACCGAACCCATGTGGCCGGACATCTTCTTGCCCGGGAAAACGCGACCCGGGGTCTGGCGCTGGCCCAAGGAACCCGGCGCGCGATGCGACAGCGAGTTACCGTGGGTTGCATCGCCCATACGGAAGTTGTAGCGCTTGATGGTGCCCTGGAAGCCCTTACCCTTGGTGACGCCCTGGACGTCAACCGTCTGGCCGACTTCAAAGATGTCTGCCTTGATTTCGCCACCGACGGCGAAATCGCCGATCTGTGCGTCTTCAACGCGGAATTCCCACAGGCCACGACCGGCTTCGACCTTCGCCTTGGCGAAGTGACCGGCTTCCGGCTTGTTGACCAGCGCAGCGCGACGAGCGCCGACGGTCACCTGCACGGCGCTGTAGCCGTCGGTTTCGACGGTCTTGATCTGCGCGATGCGGTTCGGGGTTGCTTCAATCAGGGTCACCGGGATGGACTGGCCATCTTCGGTGAAAACGCGGCTCATGCCAGCCTTGCGGCCCACGAAGCCCAACGAATATTTCTTCGTCATGGTCGTAGTCCTCAGGTCAGCTTGATCTGAACGTCGACGCCGGCAGCCAGTTCGAGCTTCATCAGCGCGTCCACGGTCTTGTCGTTGGGGTCGACGATATCGAGCACGCGCTTGTGCGTGCGGGTCTCGTACTGGTCACGCGCGTCCTTGTCGACGTGCGGGGAGACGAGGATGGTGTAACGCTCGATCTTGGTGGGCAGAGGGATCGGGCCACGCACTTGCGCGCCGGTCCGCTTTGCCGTTTCAACGATCTCGCTGGCCGAACGGTCGATCAAACGATGATCAAACGCCTTCAACCGAATTCGGATCTTTTGGTCCGCCATGACGGTATTCCTATGGGTCTAAAGAGCGACAGGTTCGGCCCCTGAGTGTGCCGAACCCCATGAAAACGACGTTTAGCGCCGAAGCACTGCCCGTCGCGCGAATCCTTTCATAACAGCAGGGCGGCCCGGTTTCCCGGCCCGCCCCAGACATGTTCAAACGCACAAAAAACACCCCGTTGAACGGAGTGCCTCCCATGCGACCTGTCCTTGTCTGGCGAATACGAGGTGCGTCCTGCCCCTCTTTTCGCTGGTTGCGGAATTCCCGTAAACGGGCACTTCCGCGAGTGGTCGTGCATTCTGTCAGTATTCTTTTCCTATTGCAACTCACCCCTCTGCCGAGGTATGGGGTGCTTCAGGAAACAGCCGGATTTGCTGGGTTTCCCGCGTATAAGCGCGTTCCGCCCCTGGCGACCGCACAGCCGATGTGCGCGGATACGGACACCCCGGCTAACTGCTGGATGAATGGCCAGAGGCAGGTGCGACGGTGAGAAGGCGGGGCAGCAGGCGTAACGGTACTGCGTCGAGCGCCCTACCCCACCCAAGCCCGGCACTTGTGCCGACCGGAGTCAGGCAAACCCTGGACAGGCTCGGATGTGAATACGTCAGCTCAGCCACTTCCGCCGGGGGCAGCATTATCCACGCGGGCGAAGCGGAAGTACAAATCCATCCGTGCCGCAGTCTCAGCCCATTCAGATCATCCGGACTTTCCGCGAAAAGCCGCCCTCACCCCAACCCCTCTCCCGTAAACGGGAGAGGGGCTAGCACTCTGCCAGCCTGCAGTCCGCTAGCGACCGACGCATTCCGGGCCCCTCTCCCGTTTACGGGAGAGGGGCTAGCACTCCGCCAGCCTGCAGTCCGCTAGCGACCGACGCATTCCGGGCCCTCCCCTGTTTACGGGAGAGGGGCTAGCACTCCGCCAGCCAGCAGTTCGCTAGCGATCGACGCAATCCGAGCCCCTCTCCCGTTTACGGGAGAGGGGTTGGGGTGAGGGGAAGCTTTTGACTTTTGATTTTCAGCTTTTTCGGCCTTTGACTCCTGCTTCTAGCTTGCGGCCTCTTCGCCAATTGGAGCGGCGAGCCGTCAAAGCCCATGACCCTTGAAGCTTTTGGCGCCCGAACCCCACAGCCCCTGAAGCGCCAGCCCCTTCAAACCACAAGCGCCAAACACACACGCCACACTAAACCCCGGCCCCCCCCCACCCCGTCCACAAAACAAACAAAAAAAGGGCGGCCCGGAGGCCGCCCTTCTTTCAACACATTGCTTCGCGAGGAAGCGCAGCGTTATCAGGCAACGATCTTTGCGACCACGCCGGCGCCGACGGTACGGCCACCTTCGCGGATTGCGAAGCGCAGGCCTTCGTCCATTGCCACCGGGTTGATCAGGGTGACAACCATCTTCACGTTGTCGCCCGGCATCACCATCTCGACGCCTTCCGGCAGCTCAACCGCACCGGTGATGTCGGTGGTACGGAAGTAGAACTGCGGACGGTAGCCCTTGAAGAACGGGGTGTGACGGCCGCCCTCGTCCTTCGACAGAACGTACACTTCGGCTTCGAACTGGGTGTGCGGCTTGATCGAACCCGGCTTGGCCAGGACCTGGCCACGCTCGACGTCGTCACGCTTGGTGCCGCGCAGCAGCAGACCGGCGTTGTCACCTGCCTGACCCTGGTCCAGCAGCTTGCGGAACATTTCCACGCCGGTGACGGTGGTCTTCTGGACCGGACGGATACCGACGATTTCGATTTCTTCGCCGACCTTGATCACGCCGCGCTCGATACGACCGGTCACCACGGTGCCGCGGCCCGAGATCGAGAACACGTCTTCCACCGGCATCAGGAACGGCTTGTCGACGTCACGCTCCGGGGTCGGGATCCAGCTGTCCAGTGCATCGACCAGCTTCAGGATGGCCGGCACGCCGATGTCGCTCTGGTCGCCTTCCAGCGCCATACGAGCCGAACCGTGCACGATCGGGGTGTCGTCGCCCGGGAAGTCGTACTTGCTCAGCAGCTCGCGGACTTCCATTTCAACCAGTTCCAGCAGCTCGGCATCGTCAACCATGTCGGCCTTGTTCAGGAACACGACGATGTACGGCACGCCGACCTGACGCGACAGCAGGATGTGCTCGCGGGTCTGCGGCATCGGGCCGTCAGCAGCCGAGCAGACCAGGATCGCGCCGTCCATCTGGGCAGCACCGGTGATCATGTTCTTGACGTAGTCAGCATGGCCCGGGCAATCCACGTGGGCGTAGTGACGGGTAGCGGATTCGTACTCAACGTGCGCGGTCGAGATCGTGATGCCACGTGCCTTTTCTTCCGGCGCGGCATCGATCGAGGAGTAATCCTTGAACTCGCCACCGAAGCGCTCTGCACCGATCTTGGTCAGTGCGGCAGTCAGCGTGGTCTTGCCATGATCGACGTGGCCGATAGTACCGACGTTAACGTGCGGCTTGGTACGCTCGAACTTGCTCTTGGACATGGCTGCTTCTTCTCGGTAACAGGGTTAGTTGTGCACTATCTGCGAAAGATGGTGCTCACGAAAGGAATCGAACCTTCGACCTCCTCCTTACCAAGGAGGTGCTCTACCGACTGAGCTACGTGAGCGAGTTGTCTATTATGCCGTGTTTTTTCGTTTCGTTCAATGGAGCGGGAGACGGGAATCGAACCCGCACCATTAGCTTGGAAGGCTAAGGTTCTACCGTTGAACTACTCCCGCACCGGGAAAACACGTCACAACATAAAACTGGTGGAGGGAGGTGGATTCGAACCACCGAAGGCGTAAGCCAGCAGATTTACAGTCTGCCCCCGTTGGCCGCTTGGGTATCCCTCCATTCCACTCCCTTGTCGAGGACCGCGGCCTTGCCGGTCAGGGGTGGGTGAGCTCGCTATTTTGGTGATCAACGCCGATGCTGTCAACAGAAATCTTCACATTCGGTGAAATTTCTTTTTCGGCATCGGCGGTGCCGATCACTCGCCGGGCATCTTAATCTTTTCGTCGGCAAAAATCGCCACATGCGGCACGCCATCGGCACCAATCCAACCGCGATACATGCCTTCGGTATTGAACGGCATTGCCGCCTTGCCATCCGCAGACAAAACGATGCCACCGCCATCGCCGCCAAGCTCCGGCACACGCTTGACGATCACTTCATCGCCAGCCTGTGCAGGCGTTTCCTTCAGGTACTTCATGCGTGCACATATTTCGTGTGCGACGGACAGGCGGATGTAGTACTCACCCCAGCCCGTGCCTGAAACCGCACACTGATCATTGGCATAGGTGCCAGCGCCGATGATCGGTGAATCACCAACACGTCCATAGCGCTTGTTGGTCATGCCGCCAGTGGACGTGCCCGCGGCGAGCTTGCCCTGGTTGTCCAGCGCAACCGCACCGACGGTGCCGAAATGCTTGGCCGTTTCCAGGTCGGCATGCGCCTGCCCCGCCGCCTCTTCCTTCAATGCACGCTGCAACTGCTCCCAACGTTTCTCGGTACGGAAGTAGGACGGATCCACCAGTTCGATCTTCTGCTCGGCGGCAAACATCTCCGCGCCCTGCCCCACCATCATCACGTGCGGCGAATGCTCCATCACCGCGCGCGACAGCAGGATCGGGTTCTTGACCGTATGCACGCCGGCGACGGCACCGGCACGCAGCGTGGCGCCATCCATCAATGAGGCATCCAATTCGTTCTTGCCGTCATGGGTGAACACCGCACCCCGACCCGCGTTGAAGGTCGGATCGTTCTCCAGCACGGTGATCGCAGCCGTCACTGCATCCAGCGCAGGCTTGCCAGCAGCCAAGGCCTGATGACCCTGGCGCAGCGCCTCAGTCAACGCCGCACGGGCGGCACGCTCTTCTGCAGCGCTGAAATCCTTGCGCTCAACCCCTGCCCCACCGTGGATGACCAGCAAGGGAGAAACCTCGGCTGCGGCGGCAGCTCCTGAGGACAGCGACGCCAGGCCCAGCAGTACTGCAGAAGTCAGCTTCATGTTTCTTCACTCCCGAATGGAACCCCGATTCTAGGCAGGTGCCAGCCACTCTGAACAGTCACCAACGTCGTTCACCCTCTCTTTCTGACAGTTGCCGAGCCCGCCCCGCATTCCACCCCTGTAGCAGCCAACTCCAAGGGCAACAAAAAAGGGGCCGAAGCCCCTTTATCCGTTGATCACAAACGCTCAGTTGGGATGCAGCTCCAGCTCGCCATCGACGACGCTGGCCATCGCAGTGAAGGCGGCATTGTCGACCCTGAACCCATCCAGATGCAGACGACTGCCCGAGCCAACGCCAGTGACCGGAATGGAACTGAACTCCAACGGCTCACCATTGCTCAGGCGATCTGCCGTGTGCCGCGGCATCACCAACCAGGCATAGCCATCGACCAGCGAGTACACCCGGCCACGCCCATCAGCCTCCACGCACAGCGCGGTGTCCTCATCCACGCCGATACCGACGATGTCGTCCTGGCCCTTGACCTGGGCGGCGCGGGCGACGAAGACAATCAGCCGTCCCAAACGGTCGCGCTTGGCAAAGTGCGTATCGGTCACTACGTTGGACAGGTAGGGCATGGTCAGGAAATCCCGGTCCATGGTCACCTTGCTCCCCATCGGGTCGTTCAATGCGGCCGGTGAATTGACACTGCCGCCATCCAGCGCGCCATAGGCATAGCCACCAAGGATGGCTAGGCCAGCACTGGTACCGCCGATCGGCTTGCCAGCACGGACATGCGCATTGAGCAGGTTGTTGAGCTCGGTGCCCTTCCAGAAACGGATGTAACGCGACTGGTCGCCGCCGGCGATGAAGATCGCATCGGCGCCGCGCACCACCCGCAGCACGGCCGGATCATCGGCCGCCTTGCGGCTGTCGAACACCAGCGTCTGCACCGCAGTGACGCCGCCGATGTCGTAGTACAGCTCCTTCTGCATGTTGTCGTCACCAGAGGCGCGCAGGATCACCACGCGCCCGTGCCCGGCGCGCTCGACCCACCAGTGGAAGGCTTCCGGCACCCAGTCACCCCCGCCCATCAACATCATCGCGGCCTCGGTCTTGCCCGGGCGCGGCGCATCCAGATCACCTACTTCGTAGTAGCGGTAGCCGGCGGCACTGATGCCACGCGAATCCTCGGCGTGGACCACGCCCCCCGCAGCGACAGCTGCGATAGCCAGAACGATTCGCCCCAGCCAGGAACTCTTACGTTTCATAGCACCCTCTACCTGATCCATGTAATCGCTTACAGCTGTAATGCCAGACTTTCTGGCAGTGGTCAAGCGTGTAAAAAAGGTGTTAGATGGCGAGAACCCATTCACATTACAGACAGGGTTGGCCGGCATTTCCCTACATGCCGACAGGACAAATTCGGACACTTTTCATCAGAGAGCTGATTCATGCGTAAGCACGCAATGGTGTGTTCAATCCAACTGGCCCTGCTGTCGATGGCCGCCCCCGCCCTGGCGCAGACCGCTACCCAGGGCCAACCGCAACAACTCGACACGGTGCAGGTCACCGGCTCGCGCATCCCGCGCGCCCAGGTGGAAGGCCCGGCCCCGGTCACCGTGGTGACCGCCGAGCAGATCAAGTCCGCCGGTTTCACCTCGGTACCGGACGTGCTGCGCTCGCTAAGCCAGAACAGCGGCAGCACCCAGGGGCAGCAGAACACCACCGGCGCGCAATCCACCCCTGGCGCGCAGGCAGTCGATCTGCGAGGTCTGGGCCCGAACCACACCCTTGTCCTGGTCAACGGCCGCCGCATCGCTGACTTCCCGCTGCCGCTCAATGGCCGCAGCAACTTCACCGACGTCGGCAATATCCCGCTGGGCATGATCGACCGGATTGAAGTGCTGACTGGCAGCGCCTCGGCCGTGTACGGCTCGGACGCAATGGCCGGCGTCATCAACTTCATCCTGAAGAAGTCCACCGACGGCACCACCTTCGACTACCGCTTCGGCGACACCAGCCGCGGCGGTGGTTCATCGCAGAATTTGACGATCACCACCGGCTTTGAGCAGGACAAATTCAGCGGCATCGTCGGCGTCGAGTTGATCGACAAGCGCCCACTGTGGGGCACTGATCGCGGCGTGCAGGATTCGACGCTGGATTCGCCGGCTGCGGAACGGCGCCTGCCGCGCCTGATCGCCCAGCTGCAGAACTGGGACGACGACGAGAACATCGCCCCGGCTGACGGCTGCGCCGCCATGGCTGGTCTCAACGGCGGCACCACCGTACTCACCGAGAACGACCTAGGCCCCTACTGCGGCAGCGAGCGCGCCATTGCCTATCGCACCATCCAGAACGAGCGAAAAGGCTTCAACGCCTATGGCTCGTTCGAATACCGCTTCAACGATGCGCTGTCGTGGTTCGCCGATGTCCAGCTTGGCCAGCAGAAGGTCAAGCTGCTGACCGGCACCAATGGCAATGATGTCGCCAGCGACCATATGGGCTGGGAGTTCCATGACCCGAACTCGGCTGGCAACTACCGCAACAAGATCTTCTACAACGCCACCACCGAGCGTTACGAGAACTGGGCGCGTCAGTTCACCCCGGAGGAGGTTGGCGGTCTGCGCAACCGCATGAACACCACCACCCAAAAGACATTTGCGGTGACCACCGGCCTCAAGGGCATGATCGCCGAGGCATGGAACTGGGAAGCAGCCTACAACCACTCCCAGTACAAGGCTGACGTCAAGATGCCGCGCATCAAGGCGGCGGCGGCCAATCGCCTGTTCCTGGGCGAGCTGCAGGGCTATGACGATGATGGCATCGCGATCTACACCCCGGACCCGGCGCGGCTGTTCACGCCGCTGACCCAGGCCGAATTTGCCTCGATCGCTGCAATGTCCACGTTCCGCCCGGAAGCCAAGAACGACAACCTCAGCTTCACGGTCGACAACTCATCGCTGTTCTCGATGCCCGCCGGCGATGTCGGTTTCGCAGGCGCCGTCGAGTACGGCAAGCAATCCTATGAGATAAACCCCGATCCACTGGCATTGACCGAAGACGCCTATTACGGCCCGCGCTACGGCGATGGCCATGGCGACCGCGACCACTGGAGTGCGGCCGGCGAATTGCGCGTGCCGTTGGCGTCGACCCTGCAGGCAAGCGTGGCTGGGCGCTATGACCGCTACAGCTACGGCAACAAGAACCCGGGCAAGTTCACCTACAGCGCCGGCTTGGAGTGGCGTCCGCTGGACACCTTGTTGCTGCGCAGTTCCTACGGCACCGGTTTCCGTGCACCGGACATGCACTACCTGTTTGCCGGGAACGACTACTACCGCACCCGCTTCGCCACCGATTACCTGGCCTGCCGTACGGACAATGCCGGTGCCACCGACGGCGAATGCTACGACCGCGACTTTGGCAACTACGACGTCAGCACGTTCGATGTCTACAGCGGCAACATGAACCTGGACGAGGAGACCAGCAAATCGTTCTCGGCTGGTTTCGTGTGGTCACCTGTGGCCAACTTCGACCTGGCGGTGGATTACTACAAGATCCGCATCGAAAACCAGGTGCAAACCCAGGACCGCGAGCTGCTGCGCATCCAGGAAGCTGACTGTCGTCTGGGCAAGACCGATACCGGCGCAGCAGTGGACATCAACTCGCCGACCTGCGTCGATGCACTGGCCCGCGTGATCCGCGATGCAGACGGCAACATCACCAGCGTGCACTTCGGCCCGATCAACATCGCCAACGAGGAAACCTCGGGCATCGATGTCGCCGCCAACTACCGCCTGCAGACGGCGAACGCGGGTGATTTCAGCTTCACCGGCCAGTACAACTGGACCCACCGCCACACCCGCCAGCAGTTCCCGGGCGACCCTAAGGAAGACATGCTCGATGTCAGCTTCAGCGCCACCACGCTGCCGCGGGTGAAGTCGAACCTGGGCGTGAGCTGGGACAAGGGTGCCTGGGGCGCCAGCCTGTTCGGCAGCTATCTGGGCCGGGTTGCCAACTACGACAACGATGCATGGACCGAGGCAACCTGGCGCTTCAACGCAGGCGCCCGCTACGACATCACTGATCACCTGCGGGTGTCGCTGTCGGTCAACAACCTGTTCGACAAGATGCCGCCGAAGGACCCGACCTGGTCGAACTACCCGTACTACGACACTTCGTGGTTCGACAGCATGGGCCGCAGCTACTACCTGCAGCTCACCTGGAAGTTGGGCGGCAAGGCGCTGTAAGGCCAGTATGCATGCAGTGCCAACAAGGCCCGCCATTGGCGGGCCTTGTTGTTTGTGCGGGTCTTGGCGGTACCACCAGCCGGCACTGCCTGGACTACACCGTGACAACTCTTCTCCACAGCCACTGTGCGCAATGACTGGAGAAGGTTGTGGACAACCGTCTGCAGGCCTTGCGCTGCAAGGCTTTCAAAATGCTGGTGAATTTTTAGCCAACGCACTACAACAACGGCATGCGGCTTTCTTTGTGGGAGCGGCGTCAGCCGCGAAGCATGTGCATCGTCAGATGGCGCAGTCTCCCGGGACTGCAGGAATGTCAGCTTCGCAGCTGACGCCGCTCCTACAAGCAGCCATCCGACTTGTGGGGTTCTCCACAAGCGCTGTGCGCAATGACTGGAGAAGGCTGTGGACAACCGCACGCAGGCCTTGCGCTGCAAGGCTTTCAAAAATGTGGCGAAATATTCACCACGCTACAAACCGCAGATATGACAAGGCCCCGCAATGCGGGGCCTTGTTGCTGCAGCAACGTCGCTGGGATCAGACGTTGAAGCGGAAATGCAGTACGTCGCCTTCCTTGACGATGTAATCCTTGCCTTCCAGGCGCAGGCGGCCGGCTTCCTTGGCGCCCTGCTCGCCCTTGAGGTTGATGAAGTCCTCGTAGCTGATGGTTTCGGCACGGATGAAGCCACGCTCGAAGTCGGTATGGATCACGCCAGCTGCCTGCGGCGCGGTCGAACCGGCACGCAGCTGCCATGCGCGGACTTCCTTCACACCTGCGGTGAAGTAGGTCTGCAGGCCGAGCAGCTTGTAGCCGGCACGGATCACGCGGTTCAGGCCCGGCTCTTCCAGACCGAGGTCCTTAAGGAACTCATCACGGTCGGCGTCATCCAGCTGCGCCATTTCTTCTTCGATCGCCGCACACACCGGCACCACTTCGGCACCTTCGGCCGCGGCACGGGCACGCACCACGTCCAGCAGCGGATTGTTCTCGAAACCGTCTTCGGCAACGTTGGCGATGTACATCAGCGGCTTCAGCGTGATCAGGAACATGTCACGGATCAGCGCCTTTTCATCGGCATCAAGGCCGGCGGCGCGCGCCGACTTGCCCTGATCCAGCGCAGAAGCCAGCTTTTCCAGCACCGGCTTGCGGGCCAGCGCTTCCTTGTCGTTGGCCTTGGCCGCGCGGGTAGCGCGATCCAGTGCCTTCAACACCGATTCCAGGTCAGCCAGCGCCAGCTCGGTATCGATGGTCTCGATGTCGGCGATCGGATCGACCTTGTTGGCCACGTGGATGACGTTGCCGTCTTCGAAGCAGCGCACGACGTGGGCGATGGCGTCGGTCTCGCGGATGTGGGCGAGGAACTTGTTGCCCAGGCCTTCACCCTTGGACGCACCAGCGACCAGACCGGCGATGTCGACGAACTCCATCGTGGTCGGGATCACCCGCTCTGGCTTGACGATTGCCGCCAGCGCGTCAAGGCGCGGATCCGGCACCGGCACCACGCCGGTGTTCGGCTCGATCGTGCAGAACGGGAAGTTGGCCGCAGCGATACCCGCCTTGGTCAGCGCATTGAACAGGGTCGACTTGCCAACATTGGGCAGACCGACGATGCCGCATTTGATACCCATGCTTGAACTCCCGTGAATGGAAAATCGGAAATGGAGAAGCGGAAGGGCCTATTGCCGTTCCATTCCCCATTCCCCATTTTTCGCTCACTTGGTGGTGTGCAGACGCTTCATTGCTTCGCTGTAATCGCCAGCTACCGCCAACGGCATCACGTCGATGGCCGCATCGATGGCCTGTGCCATCAGCACGGCATCGTCCGGCGACGGACGGCCCAGCACCCAACCCACCACGCGGTCCTTGTGACCAGGATGGCCGATGCCAAGACGCAGACGATGGAACTTGCCATGACCGAGCAGGCGGATGGTGTCACGTAGGCCATTCTGGCCGCCATGACCACCGTCGAACTTGAGCCGGGCCACGCCGGGCGGCATGTCCAGTTCGTCGTGTGCAAGCAGGGTTTCTTCCGGCTCGATCTTCCAGAACCGCTGCGCGGCGGTGACCGATTTGCCAGACAGGTTCATGTAGGTCGCCGGCTTCAACAGCCACACCGGTTGCCCGGCAATCTCGACCTTGGCGACTTCGCCAAACAATTTGCTTTCCAGCGCCCAGCGCGCGCCCTGCCGCTCTGCCAAGGCCTCAACGAAATGAAACCCAGCGTTATGCCGGGTTCGGGCGTGTTCGGATCCGGGATTGCCCAGACCGACGATCAATCGCAAGCCAGTCATCTTTCTGATGCAGCGTTGGGGGGGGGGCCGGGCCGGGGGGCCCCCCCCCCCCCACAAAAGACAAACAAAAAAGAGAGAAGACAGGAGTGGGGGTAGA
>NZ_JBRREG010000068.1:0-27229 GCF_056760155.1 Stenotrophomonas sp. STEN022 | reverse complement strand
CGGCTGGGGCATTACTGGTAAAGCCCCTTGCCGAGCGTGGCTCGGCACTACAGGTGAAGCTTCAGCGCAGCCAGCCGGCCAACTGCTCACGCGACAGCTTGCCGCGCCGCGCCGTATCCAAGGCATTGAACTCATCAGCCAGGGCCGGATTGGCCTGCGCTTCCTCGCGGCTGATGAAGCCATCGCCATCCACATCCATCGCGTCGAAGTCGATGCGGTAATTGCCAATCACGCTGTCCGGCTGGATCGAACGCACCGTGACCTGGGCCTGATCGGTAGGCATCAGGATCTGCGTGGAATGGGTGACCTTGCCAGTGGACAGCGATTGCTCGCGCACATGCACCGGCGCATCGTTCAACGGCATGCTGACCGCAGGCTCAGGGCGCGGCACGGTCTGGGCGCTGGCGGCGACGGGAAGCAGGATGGCAAACGCCAATGGCAGGGCAATACGAAACGCGGGCATGGCACGACTCATCAATGGTGGAAGCAGGTTCCGCCACGCGGGTGGCGGCAATGGTGATGGTAGTGCGCTGCAGCTGAACGGGCCAACCGCTCAGCCCGGAATGAACGGGAAGACCAGTTTCAGCAGGCCCTTCAAGCCACCTTCGGCGGTAGAACTGATCGCCTTCGCGCCCAGGCTGTTGAGCGCGCGCCGCAGATCGACCCAGCGCAGTTGGGCGACGTCCTTCTTCAGCAGGTCGGCGACTTCTTCCGAGGCCGGGGCCAGCTTTTTCAAGGCATCCAGCGTGGCCTGCGGATCGGGCTGCAGGTAGTTCCAGCGCTCGGCGATGTTGAGCAGGGTGTCGAAGCGCACTGCCACCACTTCGCGGTTGCGCTCGTAGACCGGGATCGCGCCGACATCGAGGATGGCCTGCTCGAAACGCTGGGCATCGTCGGGATGCTCGATACGGATGGCAAGGAAGCCCTCTTTGCGGCTGCGCTCGCTGACGTGCTTTGCCCCGGAGCGCAGATTGGCCTCGGTCAGCACCGCCGCGACGATGCGTTGCAGAGCGCTGTCGCCTTCTTCGGGTACCAGGGCCCGCCAGCGTGCATAGCCATCGCGGCGCAGGCCTTTGACTTTGGCGGGGGTAACCCGCAGCTGCAGGGCGACGGCAGCATTGGAATCGCTGCGATTGATGGCGCCATCGCGTTCGATCAATACGAAGATCAACAATTCCAGGTCGCGCTTGGTCAGCGACTGGAAACCCTGCATCAGGGTCAGTCGCAGAAATTCATTGCCGAAGCCGGCCGGGTCCTTCAGTTCGATGCTGTGCATTGCGGTTCCTCCCATGGCCTACAGCATGCCTGATATGGATTGCAGCAGCTGAGACTGGCGCTCTCAGGGTTTGGCTGAGGGTTGCAAACCGTATTCACGGCCGGGATGGTCGGCCTGGAAGGTTTCCACCGCACCACGGTCCTGCAGGGTGACGAAGACCTGGCGGCCATCGCTGCCACCGAAGGCAATGTTGCTGGGCTTGCGGCCCTTGAGCGGCACTTCCCGCAGCAGTTTGCCGTCCGGCGCCACCACCGCAATCACACCGGCGTCGTAACGGGCGATATAGAGATTGCCGTCGGCGTCGCAGCGCATGCCGTCCATGCCGTGGTCATCGAAACGGATCAGCAGGCGCTTGTTGCTGATGCTGCCGTCGGCGGCACGGTCGTAGACCCAGACATTGCGCTGCACGCTTTCGTTGACGTACAGGCGCTGGCCATCGGGGCTGACCTCGATGCCATTGGTGGTGCCCATGCCGGTTTCGAGCAGGTGCACACTGCCGTCGCGGTCGATGCGCCATAGCTGACCATCATCGGCCTTGGCCCAGTTGGGATCGCTGGCGTAAAGCGTGCCGTCGGGGGCGAGGGCGATGTCGTTGGGCTGGTGCGCGTCTGGAAGATGCGCGAACACGCTGACGCTGTTTGAGCCAGGTGCCACGCGCAGGATGTTGTGGCGCGGGTAGTCGGCGATATACATCGTGCCATCGCTGCCGAAGCGGATGCCGTTGCCGATGCTGCCTTCTGGCAGGGTGAGGAACAGCGTTGCCTTGCCGGTTTCATCAACGCGGCCGATGGTGCCGTCTTTGCCGATGTTGACCACGTACAGCGCGCCATCCGGGCCGGTCGCCGGGCCTTCAATGCCGGTGGTGAAGATGCCATCGCTGACGTGGTCGCGGGCGATGAAGGTGTCGGCGGCCAGTGTGGTGCTGCTCAGGGTGATGAGCGCGAAGGCGGCGATGCGGGCGCGGGTGATCTGGCGGGCGATGGCGGCGACTTCCGTGTTGGTGGAAGCGCGAGTGTGCCAGAGGCTTGGGCTGGAGCGTGGGTGTGGTTGCGAGGGCAACTTTGGGGGCGGGGCATGTAGTGGGGGGGGCGGGGGGGGGGGGGGGGGGTGGGGGGGGGGGGCCGCGACCGAGGGGGGGGGCGGCCCCGCGGCCGTCCTGGGCGCGGCCGCGCCTCCCCCCCCCCCCCCCCCCCCCCCCCCCCCCCCCCACTACAGGGGGCGCTCCAGCTGCAAGCGCAAGCTGCCCTCACCCCAACCCCTCTCCCGCTACGCGGGAGAGGGGCTTAGATCAAAGGCCTTTGGCTCTTGGGGTCACGAATACCGTGATTTCCTCACGGTCGTGATACAGCTGCTTGGCGCGGATCGTCAGCGGCTTGCCTGCCTTTTCGGCAAACAGATCCAGGCACAGGCGCGTCTCATCCCAGCGCTTCTTCATCGGCAGCTTGAGGTTGAAGATGGCGTGCTTGCACCAGCCTTCGCGCAGCCAGGTGCCCATGCGCTCGGCCACGCGGCGTGGCTGCTCGACCATGTCACAGACCATCCAGTCCAGACCAGTCTCTGGTTGCCAATGGAAGCCATCGGCACGCAGGTGTTCGACCAGGCCGGTGTCCAGCACATGCTGGCGCAGCGGGCCGTTGTCGATGCTGCTCACATGCAGATGCTGGCGGGTCAGCACCCAGGTCCAGCCGCCCGGTGCGGCACCCAGGTCCGCCGCGCGCATGCCCGGCACCACCAACGCTTCGCGTTCTTCCGGCGTCAGCAGGGTCATGAAGGCTTCTTCCAGCTTCAAGGCCGAACGCGAGGGTGCATCCGGCAACAGCTTCAAGCGCGGGATACCCAGCAGCCACGGTGCGCTGTCGCGGGTATCGGAGACGCAGACAAAGGCATGCGTGCCATCGACGAACACCACATGCAGGCGCGGCAGCTTGCCGTTGGGCTTGTCAGTGAGCAGGCCGCCTTTGCGCAGCGCCGGGCGCAGCGCATTGCCGAAGGCGCGGGCCAGGCCGGCCAGCGGTTTGCCGGCGTCCGAATCGGGATGCTCGACCCACAGATCACCAAACCGTTGCTGGCCTTCCAGCGCGGCAATGATCGGGGTGATGCGATCCGTGGCATCGAGCTGTGGCAGTTCGGCGAGAACGCGCAGCTTCTGGCGGGCGAAGATCAGCTCGCGCCAGGGCAGGCGCTGGTCCAGCGCTTCGGCCTCGTCGGTGACGAACACCACATAGCCATCATTGCGCTGGGTGCGGGCGTAACCGGCAATGCCGGCATGGCCGGCACGGTCGTTCAATTCGCCGGCCAGTTCCGGTTCAAAGCCTTGGCGGCAGTAGCAGAGCAGGCCGGTCATGGAAATCCTTGGTGTGGAGCGGGTGGGCTTCTCCTTCTCCCGCCGGGAGAAGGTGCCCGTAGGGCGGATGAGGGTAGGTGACGCTTCGGTAGCAGACTGCATGAGAACTGCCCGACCCTCACCCCAACCCCTCTCCCGGTGGGAGAGGGGCTTTTGGTCAGTAGCGTGCGCCGTCGTTCTTGCCGTAGCTGTGCAGCACGACGCGGGCGTCGTCGCGGTTGATGCCTTGCACGACCTCGATGCCACGCTTGTTCAGCTCACCGGCCCAATCGGCCGGCAGCGGACCTTCGTCGAACGGGGTGAGTTCTTCCACGTCGGCGGCGCAGGCGCCGATCAGCAGTCGGTCGATGCCGGCCCAGACGGTGGCGCCGTAGCACTGGCAGCAGGGCTGCGAGGAGGTGGCCAGGGTGATCGGCGACAGCAGCGCGTTCAGGCGCGGGGTGTTGAGCTTCTGCTGGGCCAGCATGTACGCCATGTTTTCGGCATGCGCCAGCGAGGTGGCATGCGGCACCACCCGGTTCACGGCGGCGGCGATCACCTTGTGGTCCGGGCCGAATACCACTGCGCCAAACGGGCCGCCACTGGCGTGTTCAACGTTCAGCCGCGACAGCTCGATGGCCAGCGCTACCTTGTCCGCATCGCTGGTATAGGCACGGTCGCAGTCGACGGCGTCGTGGATCCAGACGGGGAGGGTGAGGTGAACCTGGGCGTGCAGCATGATGATGACCGGCGTTGTGGCAAAAAACGGCAGCCAGTTTAGCGGACTGGGGCGCTGGGCTGGCTTTGGGCGCGGGGGCTGTTCAGGTCTGAGGGTTGGCCGAGCACGCTGACGTTGAGCGGAGCCGCGCTCAGCCCCTCCCCTTTGGCGAAGCCAAGGGGGAGGTTGGGAGGGGGTTGGCTTTTGCTTGTGGGTTTGGGGTTGACGCGAAAAGCACCCCTCCCCAGCCCTCCCCTTGGCCTTCGGCCAAAGGGAGGGGGCCAAGCGCTTAGAACTCCGCACCCACCGTCATGAAGATCTGCCGCGGGGCGCTGGCGTGGATGGAATAGCGGGTGCCGGTGGGGTCGGTCGGAGCGAACGAGCTCAGCTGGCCGGCGTAGCGCTTGTTGGTCAGGTTGGTGACGTTCAAGGACACCTTGACGTTCTGCAGGCCCAGCCCGGGGCCGAAGCTGTAACCGCCGCCGGCGTCGAAGGTGGTCACGCCCGGTACCGATTGGTCGTTGGTATAGGTGTAGTAGCGCTTGCCGGTGTACTTGCCGCGAAGGCTGGCGAACCAACCATCACGGTTCCAGCTCAGCTCGCTGGATGCCATGCGCTGTGGGGTATCGACGGTGATCTTGCCGGCCACCGGCACGATCGCACCGCCGGAGATGTAATCGTCCTCGTAGGTGGTCTTGTTCCAGGACAGCGCGTTGTACCACTGCAGGCCCTGCGTCGGCTTGAGGATGAAGGTCAGTTCCGCGCCCTGGCTCTTCACCGAGCCAACGTTGATGAAGCGGGTGATGCACTCCGGTCGCGTACCGACTTCGATGCTTGTGCAGGGGTTGAGCGAGAGCAGGCGGTTGTCGAACATCACGTGGTACGCAGCCAATGAAGCCTGGTACCTGCTGCCGAAGCTGCGGAAGCCGGCCTCGAAGGTCTTGGACTTCTCCGGTTCCAGGCCGGCACTGGCGGCAAACGACTCCGGTGAAACCTGCAGCGGGCCGCCGCTGCCGCCGCCGACGAAGGCGGCGATGTTCTCGGCATAGGAGGCGAACAGCTCGTTGTTGGCATTGAGCTTGAAGCCGACACCCAGCTGCGGCAGCAGCGATTCCTTGGCGGTCAGCGTGCCCGACGCGAGCTTCTGCTCGGTGCCGGGTTTGGCCGTGGCGCGCATGCGCGTATTCGGGCTCTTGATGCCGATATCCACGGTCAGGCGCTGGTCGAGGAAGCGCATGCGGTCCTGCACGTAGAACTGCCGCGTGCGGATGTCGAAGTCCTGATCGAACAGACGACGGTCTGGGTTCTTGAGGTAGGTGTCGTCGAGGAAGGGACCGTCGATGTAGTAGAAGTTGCGTTCGACGTTGTGGTCGTTCTGCTCGAACCACAGGCCGGCTTCCAGCTCATGGATGCCAACGTTCCACGACAGCGCAGCGGTCAGGCCTTGGCGATCAATCGTGTAGTTGGTGCTGCGGATCGAGATCGGTAGCATGCGGTCGGTGCCCGGGTACGAGGGCTGGCCCGGTGCCCACCAGTGGCCCTGGCCACGATTGTCATGATGGTAGCCAAGCAGCTTGAGGTTGAGCTCGTAGCCCAGATGCAGACTGGCATCGAGTGAATACAGATTGTCGTCGCGCAAGGCGCGGCTCTGGTAGTAGGCGTCGTCGATGCTGTTGACGCCGCCAGTGAAGGCGCAGCGCGTGGGGTCGAAGGTCGCTGGCGCGCAGTACGCAGCGGCGACGGCGCGGTCCCAATCCGGCGCGTAGATGTTCCAGTCGTAGCCCAGTCCACGCTGCAGCATGCTCTTGGACAGATAGGCGTAGTTGGCCTGGCTTGCCCGCGAGGTGGCAACGAAGGCACCGAAACGGTGATCGCCAACATTCCACACTGCTTTGGCATTGAACTGGCGGGTGGTCTGGTTCTGGTGCGGTGCGGCCCACATGTCGGCATCCTGATGCACGCCGGAGACATAGGCAGAGAAGCCATTCAGATCGCCGGTTTCCACGCGCAGATAGCCACGGCGCTGGTTGTCATCGCCAACGGTGACACTGGCGCGGCCGCCGAATACGGTGGACGGATCCTGCGAGAAGTACTGGATGGCACCGCCGAGGTTGCTGGTCGAAGCGACGCCCAGCGAACCGATACCCTGCGACAACTCGGCGCCGCCCAGGTTCTCGGCGATGATGGCGCGGGCAATGCTCAGGCCGTTGTAGTTGCCATAGCTGTTGTCGCCGAGCGGGATGCCATCGAGCGTATAGCCAAGGCGGGTCTTGTCGAAGCCGCGCAGGCTGATGGTCTGCGATTCTTCGTTGGCACCGAAGGCGTCGTTGGACTGCACGGAGACACCGGGCAGGCGATCAAGAATCTTCTGGCCGCTGCTCCCCGGCGGCAACACCTGCTTGTCGACTTCGCCGATGCGTTGCACCTGGCGGGTCTGGCCTTGGCCGATCACCGAGATGGTATCCAGCGTCTGCGCGGAGGCGTTGTCGGCGGAGTCTGCTTCGGCGTAGGCGTGGCTGGTGCACAGGGCAAGCGTGATGGCGAGGCTGAGGCGTTTGGAGATCATGGTCTACCGTTCCGTGGGAGGGCCGGCGCGCGCCGGTAACGGAAGGGTGTCGGTGCTTTGTTAAAGCTCGTTTACGGTGTCGTCCAGTTGCGTTGTTTTGCACAGTATTGGTGACGTGATTCCCGTTTGATGCTGCTTGCAGCAGATGTTCGCGGTGAACGTGGATACGGTCCGCGCAAAGAAAACGCCGCGACGATGCGCGGCGTTCGTTGTCGCATCCATCAATCCCAACATCAACCCATGTACAGGCCACCGTTGACCGGATAGTCAGCGCCGGTCACATAGGCCGCATCATCGCTGGCAAGCCACGCGCACAGCGCAGCCACTTCCTCTGGCTTGCCGAGGCGGCGGATCGGCACCGAAGCCGCCAAACGGTCCAGTACGTCCGGCGGAAAGCTGCTGATCGCCTGGCTGGCGATGTACCCCGGCGAAATGGTGTTGACGGTGACGCCGCGCGCTGCGACTTCCGCGGCCAGCGCACGACTGAAGCCGTGCATCGCGGCCTTGGCGGTTGCGTAGTTGACCTGGCCGATCTGGCCCTTCTGCGCACTGACCGAGCCGATGTTGATGATGCGGCCCCAGTTCTGGTTGGCCATGCCATCGACCACCTGCTTGCTCAGGTTGAACAAGGTGTTGAGGTTGGAGGCGATCACCGCGTTCCAATCCTCGCTGCTCATTTGCCGGAACAGCATGTCGCGGCTGCCGCCGGAGTTGTTGACCAGTACATCCACTTCGCCCACTTCCGCACGCACCTTGGCGAATGCGGCGGCGGTGGAATCCCAATCGGCGGCATTGCCTTCGGACACGATGAAGTCGAAGCCGAGTTCGCGCTGCTCGCGGATCCAGTTGGCCTTGCGCGGTGAATCCGGCGCGCAGCCTGCCACCACCGTGTGGCCAGCGCGAGCCAGGGTCTGGCAGATGGCAGTGCCTACACTGCCCATGCCACTGGTGACGTAAGCGATACGTAGCGTCATGGTGCTCTCCAATGCGTCAGGTAGGTGCCGCTTACGCGGCCAGTGGATACAGGGCGAACAGCAGGCTGCCGGCCATCAGGATCAGCGAGATCAGCACGGCCCACTTCAGGGTGAACTTCTGGTGGTCGGCGAAATCCACCTTGGCCAGGCCAACCAGCAGATAGGTCGAGGGCACCAGGGGGCTGAGCAGATGCACCGGCTGACCGGCCAGCGAAGCGCGTGCCATTTCCACCGGGGTGATGCCGTAGTGACCCGCCGCTTCGGACAGGATCGGCAGCACGCCGAAATAGAAGGCGTCGTTGGACATGAAGAAGGTGAAGGGCATCGATGCCACGGCGGTGATCACCGCCAGGTAGGGTCCCCAGGCTTCCGGAATCACCGACAGGAAGCCGCGCGACATCGCCTCGACCATGCCGGTGTTGGACAGGATGCCGGTGAAGATGCCTGCGGCGAAGATCAGTGACACCACCGACAACACATTGCCGGCATGGTTGACCACGCGGCGGCGCTGCTCGGCCAGGTTCGGGTAGTTGATCACCAGCGCAATCGCGAAGCCGACCATGAACAGGATCGGCATCGGCAGCAGGCCGATCACCAGCGCGGCCATCAACGCCAGGGTCAGGGCGAAGTTGACCCACAGCAGCTTCGGCCGCTTGGTGTCTTCGGCATCTTCCACCGTCGGCAGTGCATCGCTGTCATCGGAGACACTGGCGTCCATCCACGAGCCGCCGTGCGGCAGTGCGACTACGCCAAGACGACGGCGTTCCTTCATGCCCAGGTACCAGGCAAGTGCGAGGATGCCGGCGCAAGCCAGCACCATCGCCGGAATCAGCGGCACGAAGACATCGGCTGGATCCACATGCAGCGCAGTGGCCGCACGTGCGGTCGGGCCGCCCCATGGGGTGAGGTTCATCACGCCACCGGCGAGGATGGTCACGCAGGTCATGCTCAGCGCGTTCATGCCCAATCGACGGTACAGCGGCAGCATCGCCGACACGGTGATCATGTAGGTGGTGGAGCCGTCGCCATCGAGCGAGATCAGCATCGCCAGCACCGCGGTGCCCATCACGATCTTCAGCGGATCGCCTTTGACGATGCGCAGGATGATGCGCACCAGCGGATCGAACAGGCCGGCGTCGATCATCACCCCGAAGTAGAGGATGGCGAACATCAGCATCACGCCGGTCGGCGCGATCTTCTTGATGCCGTCGAGCATCATTTCATCAAGGCCGGCACCGAAGCCGCCGATCAGGGCGAACACGATGGGTACGGTAATCAGGGCGACCAGCGGCGACAGTCGTTTGCTCATGATGAGATACATGAACGTCAGAACCATGCCGAAGCCGAGGATGGTCAGCATCATCTGCAGACTCCTAGTAGAGACAGGACGGGGAAGAGGCGTTTAGAAATCGAACTGCAGGCGGCCGGTGACCGCGCGGGTGTGGTCCACGGTGGTATCGGTCAGGCGGTTGCGGTTGCGGCTTTCAATCAGGTTGAGCATGAAACGCAGGTTGTCGCGCAGGTACCAGTTGCCGGCCAGGGTCCAGGCTTCGGTGCTGCCGTTGCGCAGATCGGGCAGGCCATCAAGGTGCTGGTTGCCGCGCATCTGGTCATAGCGCAGCGCGACTTCAAATGCACCGGGCTTGTGGCGGATGTCCTTGATGCGGGCGAAGCGGCCGGTCTTGCGGTCGTAGCTGCGTGACTCGCCGGTGACGAACCAGCTGAGCATGCCGTAGGCCGCCATCACTTCACCGCGCTGCGCGCCATCGTCGAAGGTGGCGCCGCTGAATTCGCCCTGCCATGACAGCGGGCCGCGCACTTGCGCGTATTCCAGCGACCACTTGTTGACGTCGGTATCGCGACCGGCCGAGAAGTCGACCAGGGTCAGTCGGCTTTCATCGGACAGATGGCCGGCCGGACGCGGGCGGATGCGCAGTGCGGGCACGCCATTCACGCCGGGGTTGTCATAGGCCTCGCGGGCCAGCGACAAGCCCAGGTGCAGCACATCGCCAGCGGCTGGGCTCGGCGCCCAGGTGACGCGACCACCGGCGGCGCGGCCCTTTACCTGCCAGGCATCGATGCTTTCCAGGCTGTAGACGCTGGCCGCCCAAGTCATGTCGCCCGGGTTGGCCTGCCAGGAGGCACCGAGGCGGTACAGCGGGGCCAGGCTGGTGCCGGCGTTGCCGCGCTCCAGGAAGCTGCCGTAGTTGGAGCCAGTGCGGTCGTCCAGCGAGTAGTACTGCTTGAACTGGCCCACGGTCAGCTTGCCGGCATCACCGAAGCTGCGGCTGACGTAGACATCCTTGGCCTCGGGGCGGTCGCCCGAGAAATCAGCTTCCAGCTTGTAGTCGACAACGAAGAACTTGCCTGACACGTCCAGCCAGGCGCGACGGATCTCGGTGTCGTCCTTGTTCGGGGTGCCGCGGTGGTCATTGTCGAAGCTGGCGAAATCCAGGTGCAGGCGGCCGCCGATGGTGGCTGTGACCGGCCCTTCGTCTTCTGCGGCCAGCGCCGGTGCGCCAAGGCATAGCAGGACAGCGGCAGCGAGGCTGCGCTTTTGGAAAACACTCAATTCCACAAACCCTCCCAGGTGCGCGCCAGGCGCGCGGCAAACATGGGCACCTGCTGGTGCGTGGGCGCAGTCTGGAGGGCACTAGCTGTCATCCGCCTGTCAGGAGTTTGTGCGGTGCAGCAATGTGCGCCAACACTGCGTGTGTGCGGCTTCCGCGTTAGCATTCGCGCCTTCCCGATACTTTCCACCGCGATGCGCCTGCTGCTGGTTGAAGACAATGCGGACCTGGCCGATGCCATCATCCGTCGCACGCGCCGCAATGGCCACGCGGTGGATTGGCAGGCCGACGGCATGGGTGCAGCCAGCGTGCTGCGCTACCAGAGCTTTGATCTGGTGGTGCTGGATATTGGTCTTCCCAAGCTCGATGGCCTGCGTGTGCTGGCTGGCATGCGCGAGCGCGGCGACAGCACGCCGGTGCTGATGCTGACCGCCCGCGATGGCATCGAAGACCGTGTGCAGGCGCTGGATGTGGGCGCAGACGACTATCTCGGCAAGCCGTTCGACTTCCGCGAATTCGAGGCGCGTTGTCGGGTATTGCTGCGTCGTGGTCGAGGCCAGGCCAGTGAAGTGGTGCAGATCGGTGGTTTCCAGTTCGACAATGCCGCGCATCGGGTCAGCCTGGACGGCGAGGTGATCGAACTGCCAAACCGAGAATTCCGCCTGCTGGAAATCCTGGTCGGGCGGCTTGGTCAGGTCGTCGGCAAGGATGAGATAGCCAAGGGCCTGTTCGGCTTCGACGACGAAGCCGGGCCCAATGCCATCGAGCTGTATATTGGACGGCTGCGCAAGAAACTGGCGGCCGCGCCAGTGCGCATCACCACCGTGCGCGGCGTGGGCTACATGTTGGAGGCCAGCGACGGCGCTAGCGATGGCAACGGCTGAAATCCACGCCTCCGGCTCATTGCGGCGCACCTTGATGCTGTATCTGGGCGCATTGCTTGCGGTATTCGCGGTGGCCTTGCTGTTCGCCGCGCGTGACTACGGGCAACGTGCTGCAAATCGCTCCTACGATCATCTATTGGTGTCTTCGGCGCTGTCCATCGCCGATTCGGTCGCGTTGGTTGACGGCCAATGGCAGGTGGACCTGCCGTATGCGGCCTTGGACCTGCTGTCGATGGCCGAGGAGGATCGCGTGTTCTACCGGGTTGCTGACAGCCGCGGCCTGACCATCACGGGCTATGAGGATCTGCCGGTTGCGCCACGCAAGACCGGCAGCCAACCGCAGTTGTTCGATGCCGAGTACAGCGGCGAAACCGTACGTTTCGTGGTGGTCAGTCGCAGCTTCGCTGCCGCGTCGGCGCAGGGCGAAGTGCAGGTGCAGGTAGGCCAGACCCGTCGCGCACGTGCCGAGCTGGCGCAGGAAATGGTCAACCGCGCCTTGATCGCCATCGGCGTGCTGTCGGCCTTGTTGCTGGCGCTGGTGGCATTCGGCGTGCACCGCGCGTTCCGTCCGTTGGTACGGCTTGAGCGCGAACTGTCGCGACGCGAGCCATCTGACCTGAAACCGCTGGATACGCGCGTACCGCGCGAGATGAACCAGATGGTTGGCGCGTTGAACCGCTTCATGGAGCGCCTGTCCAGCAGCAACGAAACTCTGCGTGCGTTCATGGCTGAAGCGGCACATCAGATGCGCACACCGCTGGCCGCACTGCGCGCGCAGGCACAGCTGGCCTTGGACGAAGAAGAGCCCGAGGACATGCAGCGCAGCCTGCGTGCGATCGAGCGCAACGCCACTCATATGAGCCGCCTGCTCAACCAGTTGCTCAGCGATGCCAGCGTGATCCATCGCTCCAACCTTCAGCGCTTCGCACCACTGGATCTGGCTGAAACCGTGCATCAGGCCTTGCACGAAGCACTGCCGCAGGCAGGCCCCGCGCCGCGCGTACAGTTGGCGATTACTACCGGTGCAGTGCAGGTCAACGGCGATGCCTTGCTGTTGCGCGAGGCGATCAAGAACCTGATCGACAACGCGATGAAATACGGCGGCGATGGCCCGCTGCAGATCGCGCTGACCGTGCAGGACACGCAGGCGGTATTGACCATTGCCGACCATGGCCCCGGGATCAGCGCCGCCGATGCCGAACGCGTGTTCGAGCGCTTCGGGCGCGGTGAGAATGCGCCTGCCGGTGGCGCCGGCCTGGGCTTGGCCATCGTCAAGCGCGTGGTGGAAAGCCATGGCGGCAGCATCGACCTGAGCAATCGGCCAGAAGGCGGTCTGGTCGCCACCATCCATCTACCAAGGCATGCCGCATGAGCCGCTTGTTGATCCTGTTGCTGGGCGTGCTGTTGGCGCCATCTCTGATCGCCGCACCGGGCGATGTTCAGCGCTTCCCTGCGCAGGGCGTGGCGACCGAGCAGCTGCGCATCCACGGCACCACCGACATTGAAGTGTTCGCGGTGGTGATCGCCGACTACCAGCGCCTGCACCCGGGCACCGAAGTTGTTTATGAAGACATCATCACCCAAGACCTGTACGCGCGTTTCCTGCGCAACCGCAACACCGCCAGCACCCCCGATCTGCTGATTTCCAGCGGCATGGATCTGCAGACCAAGCTGGTCAACGATGGCCATGCACTGCCGCATCGTTCACCGCAGACCGAAGCCGTGCCTTCCTGGGCGAAGTGGCGCAATGAAGCCTTCGGCATCAGCTACGAGCCGGTGGCGATGGTCTACAACACGCGAGCATTACCGGCGGCAAAGGTGCCGCACACGCGCCGCCAGCTGCTGGACCTGCTGCGTGCCGAAGGCGCACCGCTGCGCGGCAAGGTCGGCACCTACGATATCGAGCGCAGCAGTGTCGGCTATCTGCTGGCGACCCAGGATGCACAGCGTGGCAGCATCGCTGGCGCCTTGCTCGGCGCGCTGGGTGACAACGGCGTGGTGCGCGAGGAGCGTACCGGCGTGCTGTTGGACCAGGTCAGCAGCGGCAAGCTGTCGCTGGTCTACAACGTGCTGGGCTCGTATGCACAGGCGCGTATCGATGCCGGGGCGCCCTTGGGCATCGTCGAGCCGGAGGACTACACGCTGGTGGTGCTGCGCACGGCGGTGATTCCACGCAACAGTCCGCACCCGGCCGAAGCCAAGCGCTTCCTCGACTACCTGTTGTCGGCGCGCGGGCAGCAGGTGCTGTCGCGCGAGGCGCGGCTGATGCCGATCATTCGCAACGGTGGCGGTGACAGCGACCCCGGGCAGAACCGGCGGCCGATCCAGCTTGGGCCGGGCTTGCTGGTGTATCTGGATGCGCTCAAGCGGCGCCAGTTCCTCGATGCCTGGCGCAGCAGCGTCGAGCCCAAGCCGCGCTGAGCGCGACTCAGCGTACCGGTGCGGGATTCTCGGTCATGGGCTGGCGCAGCGGATTGCTGTTGCCTGCTGCCGCGCATTTGCCCTGCACGCAGCTACAGCCCTGGATCTCAGGGAAACCGCAGACACTCATCATGCCCTTGGCCTGGCAGCTGGCCTGCACGCCGGCGGGATCGGTGGGGCTGTTGAGGTTGACGCAGGCCGGGTAATAACCGCAGCAGTTGCCGACGTTCTTCACTGTGCAATCGGCGTCGACCTTGCAGCTGCTGTCGACCACGACGGGCGCGGCGGCAGGTTTGGCAGGGGTTGATTGTTCGCTGGCCGGGACCGGTGCGGGCGTTTGCGAGGTGACCGGCGCAGTGGCAGCCGGTGAGCTGCAGGCGGTGACGGCGAGCAGCAGGCAGAGCAGCAGTGACAGACGGAACATGGGTGGAATCCTGTTCTGGGCACGCGGCCATGGTAGCCGCGGCCCATGTGAGCAGGGGGTTACCGGGCTGTCAGCCGGCAACCCCGCCCATCCTGATCAGGCTGACCAGGTATCGCGCAGGGTCACGCTGCGGTTGAACACCGGCTTGGCCGGGGTGTGGTCGCGGCGGTCGGCGACGAAGTAGCCGGTGCGCTCGAACTGGTAGCTCTGTTCCGGTGCGGCCAGGGCAGCGGCCGGTTCGACGTAACCGGTGACGACCTTGCGCGATTCCGGGTTCAGGTAATCACGGTAGGTCTTGCCTTCGGATTCATCGTCCGGGTTGGCCACCGAGAACAGGCGGTCGTACAGGCGCACTTCGGCTTCCACCGCGTGCTGGGCGCTGACCCAATGGATGGTGCCCTTGATCTTGCGGTTGGCGCCTTCCATGCCCGGACGCGATTCCGGGTCCAGCCAGCCGCGCAGCTCGACGATCTCGCCGGCGTCGTTCTTGATCACTTCATCGACGCGGGCGATGCCGGCGCCACGCAGGCGCACTTCGCCGCCCGGGACCAGACGCTTCCAGCCCTTCGGCGGCACTTCGGCGAAGTCTTCGCGTTCGATCCACAGCTCACGCGAGAACGGCACTTCGCGGCTGCCGAAGCTTTCGTCCTTCGGGTGGTTGCTGAAGCTGAGCGCTTCTTCGTGACCTTCCGGCAGATTGGTCAGCACCAGCTTGAGCGGGTCGATCACCGCCATGCGGCGTGCCGCCGCGCTGTCCAGGTCTTCGCGCAGGGCGCCTTCCAGCACGCTGAAATCGATCAGCGAGTTCTGCTTGGAAATGCCCACGCGCTCGGCGAACAGGCGCATCGCCGCCGGGGTGTAACCACGACGACGCAGGCCCTGCAGGGTCGGCATGCGCGGGTCTTCCCAGCCATCGACCAGGTTTTCGGTGACCAGCGCCATCAGCTTGCGCTTGCTCATCACCGTGTAGTTGATGTTCAGGCGCGAGAACTCGATCTGGCGCGGCTTGGCGGCTTCACGCGGCAGGCCCTTGTCGACCAGCGGCTGGGTCAAGGCGTTGTCATGGGCGTAGTCGACGTTGTCCACGCACCAGTCGTACAGCGGGCGGTGGTCTTCGAATTCAAGCGTGCACAGCGAGTGGGTGATGCCTTCCAGCGAATCGCCCAGCGCATGCGCGAAGTCGTACATCGGGTAGATCGGCCAGGCATTGCCGGTGTTCTGGTGCTCGACGTGCTTGATGCGGTAGATCGCCGGATCGCGCAGGTTGATGTTGCCGCTGGCCATGTCGATCTTGGCGCGCACGGTGCGGGCGCCATCGGCGAACTCACCGGCACGCATGCGCGCGAACAGGTCCAGGTTCTCCTCGACGCTGCGATCGCGGTACGGTGAGGGACGGCCCGGCTCGGTCAGGGAGCCGCGGTAGGCGCGCACTTCCTCGGCCGACAGGTCGCAGACATAGGCCTTGCCGTCGCGGATCAGCTTCTGCGCGGCCAGGTAATAGGCATCGAAGTAGTCCGAGGCGTGGCGCAGCTCGTTCCACTCGAAGCCCAGCCAGCGCACGTCGTCCTGGATGGCCTGCACGTATTCCGGGTCTTCCTTGGCCGGGTTGGTGTCATCGAAGCGCAGGTTGCAGACGCCGCCGAACTCGCCGGCGATGCCGAAGTTCAGGCAGATCGACTTGGCATGGCCGATGTGCAGGTAGCCATTGGGCTCGGGCGGGAAGCGGGTCTTGATGGCCGTGTGCTTGCCGCTGGACAGGTCCTCACGGACGATCTGACGGATGAAATCGCGCTTTTCGGGGGCGTTTTCCGGCGTGGCAGCGACAGCAGGCGTGTTCTCGGACATGGGGGACGCAGTGTATTGAAGTAAACCGCAAGTTTAGCCGAGCCGGGCGTTGGCTGCCGGGACGGGGCTATGCTGGGCCATCCCACCGTATGGATTCGTACCGATGGACCGCCCCGTTCTGGTGATAGGCAACAAGAACTACTCGTCCTGGTCGCTGCGCCCGTGGCTGCTGCTGCGCCATTTCGGGGTGGAGTTCGACGAGGTGCGGCTGGCCCTGGATACGCCGGGTTTTGCCAGCGAAGTGCTGCAGCATTCGCCCACCGGCAAAGTGCCGGCGTTGCGTGATGGCGGGCTGCAGGTCTGGGATTCGCTGGCGATCTGCGAGTACGCCAATGAGCGCTGGCTGGGCGGACGCGGCTGGCCGGCCAATCTGGCCGAGCGCGCCGTGGCGCGGGCCGCTGCGGCCGAGATGCATTCAGGTTTCACCGCGCTGCGCAGCCAACTGCCGATGAACAGCCGCCGCCAGCCGGACGGCTACCGCTGGGATGCCGCCGCGCAGGCCGATATCAACCGGGTCCGCGCGCTGTGGAGTGAGCTGCGCCGCCAGTACGGCGCGGGCGGAGAGTTTCTGTTTGGTCAGTTCGGCATCGTCGATGCGATGTTCGCACCGGTGGCGGTTCGCTTCGACGGCTATGGCGTGGCGGCGGAAGGTACGGCGGGCGAATACCTGCAGGCTTTGCTGGCGCTGCCGGCGCTGCGCGAGTGGCGCCAGGCCGGTGCTGTGGAAACCGAGCAGCTTGCTGCCACCGACGCCCTGCGCCAGCCGGTTTAAGCGGAGAACCCCATGCAGCTGATCTACCAGACCAATAATCTGTTCGACGCCCACCTCGTCAAACACGCGCTGGAGGACGCCGGCATCCCAGCCTTCGTGTTCGGCGAGTCCCTGCTGGGTGCGGGTGGCGAACTGCCCCTGTTTGGCCTGCTGCGAGTCTGCGTACCCGATTCGGCCAAGCCCGAGGCCGAGGACATCGTCGCCGCGCTGGGCTTGGACGATGGCCCAGCCGACCCCATCTTGGATGACGATGAAGCGCCGGGATTCCTCCCGGCCTGAGGAGCTGACATGTTGGGAATCGGCCAGGGAATATTGGGTATCGGCGCATTCAAGCAGCGGCTTCCGCGTCCGGAAGAAGCACTGCCGGGGCGGGACACGCCACTGCCGCTGCACAACCAGCATTTCGTCAACGGCCAGCCCTTGCAGGCCGATTTTGACGGGTTGCAGGTGCTGGACGTGGGACTGGGCTGCTTCTGGGGCGCCGAGCGCAAGTTCTGGCAGCTGCCGGGCGTGGTGACCACGGCGGTGGGCTATCAGGGCGGCGTCACCCCGAACCCGACCTATGAAGAAGCCTGTTCCGGGCTTACCGGCCACACCGAGGTGGTGCGGGTGGTGTTTGATCCCGCACAGGTCTCGCTGGAGACGGTGCTGCGCACCTTCTGGGAAAACCACAATCCCACCCAGGGCATGCGCCAGGGCAATGACACCGGCACCCAGTACCGCTCGGCGATCTACTGCCACACGCAGGAACAGTACGACGCGGCGATTGCCAGCCGTGCTGCTTACCAGCAACAGCTGACTGCTTCTGGTTTCGGCGAGATCACGACCGAGATCCTGTTCCCGGCACCGCCGTTCTATTACGCCGAGGATTACCACCAGCAGTATCTGGCGAAGAATCCGAATGGCTATTGCGGCATCGGCGGCACTGGCGTGAGCTGCCCGATTGGTCTGGATGTCTGAACCATGAGTGCTGCACCGCGCAGCTTGCTGGTGGTGTGGCACAGCTTCACCGGCGCTACTGCGGCGATGGTGGACGCGTTGCTGCAGGGTGCCCGCGCGAGTGTGGGTGATGCGGTGCAGGTGATTGCCTTGCGCGCTGCGGATGCGGGTGCAGACGATGTGCTTGCCGCCGATGCGGTGGTATTCGCCACGCCGGAGACATTGGCCTCGATGAGCGGGGCGATGAAGGATTTCTTTGATCGCAGCTATTACCCGCTATTGGGGCGCTGCGAGGGCAAGCCGTATGCGCTACTCGTGTGTGCCGGCTCGGATGGTCAGCCGACGATTGCGCAGTTGCGGCGGGTGGCTTTGGGGCTGCGCTTGAAAGAGGTGGCCGAGCCGGTGCTGGTGTGTACGCAGGCACAGACGGCTGAGGCGATTGTTGCTGGGAAGAAGCTGTCTGAGTCGCAGCTGGCGCGGGGCCGTGAGCTGGGCGCGCTGCTCGCAGCAGGGCTGGAGCTCGGCGTTTTTTAAAGCCCCTCTCCCAGTGGGAGAGGGGTTGGGGTGACGGTACGGGGCGAAGCCTCTTGCAGCCAATTGTCTCCAGGCTTCGCACTTACCCTCATCCGCCCCTTCGGGGCACCTTCTCCCGCAGGGAGAAGGGAGTGGTCAGGCATTGCTTTGGCTGTTAGTTCCCAAGCTCATCCGCAATTCGCTGCCGCAGCGCCTGCAGATCCTTCGCAAACGCCTCAATTCCAGTAGCCAGTTTCTCGGTCGCCATCGGATCAGCCGCCATATCCGCATCGAACTTCGCTTCATCAATCGCAGCGACGTTCACCGCTTCAGCAGCACCAGCCACCAGCTTGCGCGGCAGCGCACCGAAATCGGCATCCAGCTTCTCCAGCAGGTCCGGCGAGATCGTCAAACGATCACACCCAGCCAGCGCTTCGATCTGCGCAGTCGAACGGAACGACGCACCCATGACAACGGTGCTGGAACCGCGACGCTTGAACTCGGCAAACACACCGCGCACGAATACCACGCCCGGGTCCTCATCAATGCTGGCCGGGGTCTGGCCATTGGCCACGTACCAATCCAGGATGCGGCCGACAAACGGCGAGATCAGGAACGAACCGGCTTCCGAGCAGGCCAGGGCTTGGGTCGGGTTGAAGATCAGGGTCAGGTTGCAGTCGATGCCTTCGGCCTGCAGCACGCGCGCGGCTTCGACGCCGGCCCAGGTGGCGGCGATCTTGATCAGCACCTTGCTGCGCGGCACGCTGGCCGCTTCGTACATGGCGATGAACTCGCGTGCCTTGGCGATCGTGGCGTCGGTGTTGTGCGCCTGGTCGGCATCCACCTCGGTGGACACGCGGCCCGGCACCAGCTCGGCCAGCATGGTGCCGACGCCGACGGTCAAGCGATCAACCACGGCATTGGCGATGGCCTGCTTGTCACCGCTTTGGGCGCGGCCCCACTGCAGCTCGCGCTCGATCAGACCGGCATAGACCGGCAGGTCGAGGGCTTTCTTCACCAGGGTCGGGTTGGTGGTGCAGTCGACCGGGCGCAGGCGCTTGATGGCGTCGTAATCGCCGGTATCGGCGACGACGACGGACAGTTCGCGCAGCTGGGCGAGCTTGGAGGGGGCCTGGGACATCATGGTTTCCTGTTGCAGGTGCGGCGCAGTGCGCTCAGCGGTGGAAATCACCAGCCGCTTCGGGCTGGTAGTGAACGGCGGTGACGCGCAGGCGCAGCTTGCGGCCGCCGGGTGCGGTCCAGTCGATGGTCTGGCCAACCGACAAGCCCAGCAGGGCGCTGCCGACCGGTGCCAGCACGGACACGCGGCCCTTGTCGAAGTCCGCTTCGTGCGGATAGACCAGGGTCAGGGAATGTTTTTCGTTGTGCAGTTCGTCTTCGCAGTCCACACGGGAATGCATGGTGACGATGCCTTCGGGGATTTCTTCCGGCGGCAGCACCTGCGCGCGCTCAAGTTCCTGCGCAAGGGCAACAGCGGCCGGGTGCCGGCTCAGCGCCGGGGAGTCCAGCAGGGCCTCAAGACGGGCCATGTCACGGGTGGAAACAACGATGGATGGTGGCAGACCGCTGTGGCTGGTCATGGGAATTCCTTATCTGATTGAAGAGCAAGCAAAAGGCGACGCTTTGTCGGCGCCGCCCGGATTTCGATTGTGCTGGTGAAACGGGCCATCGGCGGCCCTGTGAAGATCATGGGGCCGGTGGGGCCCGGATGCAATGTGGGGGAGGGCGGTATTCAGGTTTTGGGGTGTTGCGAAGCGCATCCCTCCCCAATCCTCCCCTCCGCCTGCGGCGCAAGGGAGGGAGCCAAGCCTTGCCCCCTCCCTTGCGCGCAGCGTAGGGGAGGGCCGGGGAGGGGTAAGCTATTTAAGCTTGAACCCGCGCCGGTTCAGCCGGCGCCTCCAACAACCCCGCCGGCAGTTGCTTGAACAGCTGCGAGAACTGCTCCAGGAACGCCCCCATCGCCGAACTGCGGCGCCAAACCATGCCGATCCTGCGGTTCGGCTGCGGATTGCCCGCAAACGGGATCAACCGCACGTTCTCCGAACGCGCCACCGGCGGCTTCACCGCCAGCATCGGCAGCAGGGTGACGCCGACGTTCGCCGCCACCATCTGCCGCAGGGTTTCCAGGCTGGTGGCCTGGAATTCGGATTTCTCCAGCGCGCCGGCCATATGGCAGACATCCAGCGCTTGATCGCGCAGGCAATGGCCATCCTGCAGCAGCAGCAGGCGCTGGTCGGACAGGTCATCCAGCGTCAGCGAGGGATGGCAGGTCAGTGGATGGCCTTCCGGGGCGGCCAGCACGAAGGGTTCCTCGAACAGGAACTCGGTGTGCAACTGCTCGTCGGCGACTGGCAGGGCCAGTAGTGCGGCATCGAGCTGGCCGTTGCGCAGCTGCGCCAGCAACACATCGCTCTTTTCCTCGACCAGCAGCATCTCCAGCTGCGGGAAGCGCTGGCGGATTGCAGGCACCACGTGTGGCAGCAGATAGGGGCCGAGGGTCGGGAAAATGCCAAGCCGCACGGTGCCGGCTTCCGGATCACGTGCGCGGCGGGCGGCTTCCTTCATCTGCTCTACTTCGGCCACGATGCTGCGCGCGCGCGCGGCGGCTTCGCGGCCGGCCGGGGTCAGCATCACCTTGCGCGGTGCGCGCTCCACCAGCGGCACGCCCAGCTCTTCTTCCAGCTTCTTGATCTGGGTGGACAGGGTGGGCTGGCTGACGAAGCTGGCCGCAGCGGCACGGCCGAAATGCTTGTGCTCGGCCAGCGCCACCAGATATTTCAGGTCACGAAGGTTCATGTCGGGCTCCCGGGTGTTTCCTTCTCCCTGCGGGAGAAGGTGCCCCGAAGGGGCGGATGAGGGTTGGGCCAAGCCCATTTTTTCCATGGATGCGGGTGGTGCCACCCGGACCCTCACCCCAACCCCTCTCCCGGTGGGAGAGGGGCTTTGAGCTTCATGCGGTTGCTGTCTCTACCGCTGCAGGCTGCAGCACGGGTGTACGGATCAGGTGATCGAAGGCGCTGAGTGCGGCGGTAGAGCCGGCGCCCATCGCGATGATGATCTGCTTGTACGGCACCGTGGTGCAGTCGCCGGCAGCAAACACGCCCGGCACATTGGTCTGGCCGCGATCATCGATGATGATCTCGCCGCGACCGCTGAGCTCGACCGTGCCACGCAGCCACTCGGTATTCGGCAGCAGGCCGATCTGCACGAAGATGCCTTCCAGCTCGACCCGGTGCGAATCGCCACCGACGCGGTCGGTATAGACCAGACCGTTGACCTTCTGGCCGTCGCCCAGCACTTCGGTGGTCTGTGCGTTGAGCACCACCTTCACGTTGGGCAGGCTGTTGAGCTTGGCCTGCAGCACCTGGTCGGCGCGCAGCTTGCTGTCGAACTCGAACACGGTGACGTGGCTGACGATGCCGGCCAGGTCGATGGCCGCTTCCACGCCGGAGTTGCCACCGCCGATCACCGCCACACGCTTGCCCTTGAACAGCGGGCCGTCACAGTGCGGGCAGTAGGCCACGCCCTTGTTACGGTACTCGTCTTCACCCGGCACGTTCATCTGCCGCCAGCGGGCGCCGGTGGACAGGATCACCGTCTTGGACTTCAACGAAGCACCGTTCTCCAGCTGCACTTCGACCAGGCCATCGGCACCGGCCGGCACCAGCTTGGCCGCGCGCTGCAGGTTCATGATGTCCACCTCGTACTCACGTACGTGGGCTTCCAGCGCAGCGGCCAGCTTCGGGCCTTCGGTGTGCTGCACCGAGATGAAGTTCTCGATCGCCATGGTATCCAGCACCTGGCCGCCGAAACGCTCGGCAGCCACACCGGTGCGGATGCCCTTGCGTGCGGCATAGATCGCCGCCGCCGCACCGGCCGGGCCACCGCCCACCACCAGCACGTCGAATGCATCCTTGGCCTTGATCTTCTCGGCCTCGCGGGCAACGGCGCCGGTGTCGAGCTTGGCGACGATCTGCTCCAGGCTCATGCGGCCGGAGTCGAACATCTCGCCACCCTGGAAAACCATCGGCACCGCCATCACCTGACGCTGCTCCACTTCCTGCTGGAACGTACCGCCCTCGATCACCGTGGTGCTGATCTTCGGGTTCAGGATCGCCATCAACGCCAGCGCCTGCACCACGTCCGGGCAGTTGTGGCAGGTCAGCGACATATAGACGTCAAAGCTGTACTCGCCGTCGATCGCGGTGATGCTGTCGATGACTTCCTGTGCGACCTTCGGCGGATGGCCGCCGGTCCACAGCAGGGCCAGCACCAGCGATTCGAATTCGTGGCCCAGCGGCAGGCCGGCGAAACGCACGCCATGGTCCTGGCCTTCGCGGGCGACAACGAACGAGGGCTTGCGCGCATCGTCGCCGGAGGTGTCCAGCGAGATCTTGCCGCCGCCGGCCGCGACGATATCGTCAAGCAGGCCGCGCATGTCCTGGCTGGCGCTGCTGTCGTCAAGCGAGGCGATCAGGCGCAGTGGCTGGCGCAGCAGGCCCATGTACTGCTGCAGCTGGGTCTTGAGGCTGTCGTCGAGCACGGTCAACTCCTTGGTTGAGGCAAAGCGGGGGTGTGACGCCCCTGCGTGAAGCGGGGCACCAGGAAAAGTAGGGGTGAACCGCAGCGGGCTGCGTGGCGTGCGGGCGTGGTGCTGGCTGGCATCAACACGCTGCGGTTCACCCCCACGCCCGCCGCGAGGGCGGGGTGGGAGCGGGTAAGACTTGTTAGATCTTGCCGACCAGGTCCAGCGACGGGGTCAGGGTCTTTTCGCCTTCCTTCCACTTGGCCGGGCACACTTCGTTCGGGTGTGCGGCGGTGAACTGGGCAGCCTTCAGCTTGCGCAGGGTTTCGGACACGTCACGGGCGATCTCGTTGGAGTGGATCTCCGAGGTCTTGATCACGCCTTCCGGGTTGATCACGAAGGTGCCACGCAGGGCCAGGCCTTCTTCCGGAATGTGCACGCCGAAGGCGTTGGTCAGCTGATGGGTCGGGTCGCCGACCAGCGGGAACTTGGCCTTGCCCACGGCCGGCGAGGTTTCGTGCCACACCTTGTGCGAGAAGTGGGTATCGGTGGTCACGATGTAGACCTCGGCACCGGCCTTCTGGAACTCGGCATAGTTGTCAGCGGCGTCTTCGATCTCGGTCGGGCAGTTGAAGGTGAAGGCTGCCGGCATGAAGATCAGGACCGACCACTTGCCCTTCAGCGATTCGTCGGTGACTTCAATGAACTTGCCGTTGTGGAACGCATTGACCTTGAACGGCTGGACCTGGGTGTTGATAAGGGACATGAAGTTTCCTCTTGGGTGTAGGGCGGGGTGAATCGTTGGAGCAAAGACTAATAGGCAGAAACTAATAAAACAAATGAATTGGATGCATCGTATCAATAGATAAAGCCTATCAATTGATGCTCCGGAACTGCCTCAAGGCCTGATATCGGGTGCTTTGCGGGCTTTCCAAGCCATCCAGGGCCAAGCTGAACGGCGCGGCATAGATAGGATTAATCCCAAGGCAAGGATCATGGCGGTAGGCAGGGACGGGTGCGCTGACTATCCTCGCCCTCCTGAACGAAGCCGCGAAGAGGTAATGCAGTGTCCACGTTGAAGGTTGCCGAGCTGTTGCGGGAGGCCGCTGCACGCCTGCCGGGTGAAGATGCCCGCCATGAAGCCGAGCAGTTGCTGATCCACGTGCTGGGCGTGGAGCGGGCCTGGTTGTTCTCGCATGCCACCGACGAGGTGGATGCGGACGCGGTGGAGCGTTTCGAGGTGCTGCTGGCGCGTCGTGCCGAGGGTCACCCGCTGGCCTATCTGACCGGCCGTCGCGGCTTCTGGACCCTGGACCTGCAGGTCAACACGGCGACCCTCATTCCGCGTCCGGAAACCGAGCTGCTGGTCGAGCAGGCGCTGGCGCGGCTGCCGGCCGATGACATGGTGCGGGTGGCCGACATGGGCACCGGCAGTGGCGCAGTCGCCCTGTCGATCGCCAGCGAGCGGCCTTTGGCCTCGGTGATGGCGACCGATGTGCTGGGCCCGACCCTGGCGATGGCGGTGAAGAACGCACAGGCGCACGGTCTGGAAAACGTGTGGTTCCGGCGTGGGCACTGGTATACAGCGCTGGGCGCGGATCGCTTCGACATGATCGTCAGCAACCCGCCGTATATCGCCGCAGGTGATCCACATCTGGTGCAGGGAGACCTGCGTTTCGAACCGCCGCCGGCCCTGGCCTCGGGTCCGGATGGTCTGGATGCGATCCGCGAGATCATTGCCGGCGCGCATGAGCATCTGGTGCCCGGTGGCTGGTTGCTGCTGGAGCACGGCTGGGATCAGGGTGAGGCGATCCGCGCGCTGCTGGAGCAGGCCGGGTTTGTGGAAGCGCAGACGGTGCAGGATCTGGAGCAGCGCGATCGGGTGACCTTGGGGCGTTGGCCTGGTTGAGGTTGTTGTCGCTGCTGTTGCTCTCGCTCTTGCTGCTTTTTAGCTCGTCGCTCCCGCGAAGGCGGGAATGACGGCATCGGGAAGCAGAACCAAAGCCAAAGCAGAGCCAAGAAACACTGTTCCAGCTGGCCATTGAAGCCATTTCCTGTCCGTATCACGCACACCGATATCTCCCGTAGCATCGCCATTTCCAAGCCGGGGATGCCGATGATCCGTACCGCGTTCGCTGCCGTATTACTGGTCACATCACTGGGCTGCGCTGCAACGCCGGCCACCAGCAAACACGCTCCCATCCATCCCTTGCGCGAGGGCTCGCCGATGCAGGATGACTTCGCCGATCTGGCACCCCTTGGCGAGGCCATCGGCGACAAGCGCATCGTCATGCTCGATGAGCTCACCCATGGCGAAGGCAATATCTACGAAAGCAAGGTGCGCACCGTGCGCTACCTGCATGAGCGCAAGGGCTTTGACCTGCTGGTGCTGGAAAGCGGCTTGTTCGATGTCACCCGCCTATGGCAATCGAGGCTGCCACTGCGTGCCAACGCGCCAGGCAACATCTTCTACATGTATGCCAACAGCGCCGAGGTGTGGCCGCTGTATGACTATCTGGACGCACAACGCGATACGCCGGATGCGATGCAGCTGGCTGGCTTTGATGGACGTTTGAGCGGCGCATTTTCGCGGCGCCAGCTGGTGCCACAGCTACGCGAACGCTTGCTGCGGCAGCCACTGGATGAAATGGCACGGCAACGCCTTCAGCTGCATCTGCAACAGGTACAGCAATTGCTCGATGGCAAGCTGGCAATGGCCGACGCCCGCGCACGCCAGCGCTTCCTCGATGATTCGCAATGGTTGCTGCAACTGTTGCCAGCGCCGGACCCCGAGCACGGCGACGATGTGTTTGACAGCGATGGTTTCTGGCGGCGCATCAACGCCAGCCTGCAACGCATGGCCGAGGTGAGCTGGCAACTGCGGCCCTTTGATGAGCACGATCCGGTCATGGCCGGCAACCTGCAGTGGCTGCTGGAACAGGCCTACCCGGGGCGCAAGGCGATCATCTGGGGGCACTACGCGCATCTGAACAGACTCGGTGGCTACCGCGACGGTCATCCGCGCGGCTTCCCGCCGGTGGACAACGTGACCCGTGCCTTGCCGAAGGTGCTGCAGGCGCAGACCTATGTACTGCATTACGCCGGTGCGCAGGGCAGCTACCGCGACTACATCGATCAGCAACTGCGCGAGGTAGGCGCGCGGCCGGCACAGCTGGAGTCGCGCCTGACCGCCAATGCGGCTGCGGTGTTCGTAGACCTGCATGCAGGCAGCTTGCCAGGCGAGGACGATGCGGCCAGCCGGTTATGGAGCATGGACTATGCCGACGGCTTGCCCCTGGCCGAAGCCCGCCAACGCTTCGATGGCCTGTGGCTGCTGGACCGCATCACCCCGGCGAGCAATGCAACGCCTTGATGGGACGCTGCAACGCAGACAAGACCGCAACATCGCTGCGTTAGACTAGTCGGCCTGTTCCCAGCGAGGCTGCCATGCGCACGCTCTACCCCGCCATCGAGCCCTACGACACCGGCACGCTCAAGGTCGACGACCGCCATACGCTGTATTTCGAACAATGCGGCAATCCCAACGGCAAGCCGGTGGTGATGCTGCACGGCGGCCCCGGTGGCGGCTGCAGCGACAAGATGCGCCAGTTCCACGACCCGTCCAAGTACCGCATCATCCTGTTCGATCAGCGTGGCTCGGGCCGTTCCACCCCGCATGCCGACCTGGTCGACAACACCACCTGGGATCTGGTCGCCGACATCGAGAAGCTGCGCGAGAAACTTGGCGTCGACAGCTGGCAGGTATTCGGCGGCAGCTGGGGTTCGACGCTGGCGCTGGCCTATGCCGAAACCCATCCGCAGCGGGTGACCGAGCTGGTGCTGCGCGGCATCTTCATGCTGCGTCGCTGGGAGCTGGAATGGTTCTACCAGGAAGGCGCCAACCGCTTGTTCCCGGATGCCTGGGAGCATTACCTCAAGCCGATCCCTCTCGTTGAGCGCCATGACCTGATCTCGGCGTTCCACCGTCGCCTGACCAGTGACGACGAGGCCACGCGCCTGGCAGCCGCCAAGGCATGGAGCGTGTGGGAAGGTGCCACCAGCTTCCTGCATGTGGACGACGATTTCGTCAACAGCCACGAAGACCCACAGTTCGCACTGGCCTTCGCCCGCATCGAGAACCATTACTTCGTCAACGGCGGCTTCTTCGAAGTGGAAGACCAGTTGCTGCGCGACGCGCACAAGATTGCCCACATCCCGGGCGTGATCGTGCACGGCCGTTACGACGTGGTCTGCCCGCTGGCCAATGCCTGGGAGCTGCACAAGGCCTGGCCGAAGGCCCAGTTGCAGATCAGCCCCGCGTCGGGCCACTCGGCATTTGAAGCCGAGAACGTCGACGCTCTGGTACGCGCCACCGACAGTTTCGCCGGTTGATAAGCCAGCCCCTGTAGTGGGGGGGGGGGGGGGGGGGGGGGGGGGGGGGGGGGGGGGGGGGGGGGG
>NZ_JBRREG010000067.1:0-27364 GCF_056760155.1 Stenotrophomonas sp. STEN022 | reverse complement strand
TTATTAAATATTCTCGCCCCCCTCCCTTCTGGGGCCTCGCTCTGGTGTGTTTGGGGTTTGCCCGCCCCCCCCCCGGGCCGCGCGGGCGCCGCCACTACCAATCCTCAGAACTCGAGCACCTCACCATCAGTTGGAACACGCAGGCGATCCGCCAGCCCTGCGTCCCGCGCAGCCAGCAGCAACCCCTGCCGACTCACCGGGCAATGGCTCAACGCCTCCAGATGGTTGGCAACAACAATGCCGTCGGCAATGCGCGTAAACGCCAGCGCTTCATCCAGCCCCATGATGATCTCGCCGCCAAGATCAAAGCGCGCGCCGCCGGCGGGGATCACGCAGATATCAGGTTGCTGCCTGCGCACGAAATCTTCGATAGCAGGTGTAAGCACGGTATCACCAGACAGATACAGACGAGGCTCGCCGGGGATCTCAATCAGATAGCCCACACCGTGCTCCATGAAACGCCCAATCACACCGCGGCCATGGGTGCAACGCACGGTACGAATGCTTCCGCCCAAAAAAGGACTGGCGAGCTCATGCGTCTGAGGCAATGGCTGCACGTTCAAGCCGCGCGCCGCCAGATGTGCGGCATCGTGCGGCGTGCAGATAACCGGAATGCGCCGCTCACGTAGCCAGCGCTTGCCTGCACGGTCCAGATGATCGAAGTGACCTTTCTGGCAATGGGTGATCAGGCAGTGGGTGACCGACTGCAGCGCCTGCTCGGCTTCCGCTGGCAGATCCACCAGCGGGTTACGTTGCAGACCGGCAAAGAGGCGCAGTGGCGGCAGCGCCGCCCTGCCCGCCAGCATCGGATCGACCAGGAGTCGATGCGGGCCGATTTCGACAATGATCGTGGCATTGCGGAGCTGCTGGATTTTCATGGCTTGGCCGGCGGAAAGAGGCCCCCATGGTGAGCCGGCGCGGCCTGGCCGATAATGGCAAGAAACGCCACGTTCCATTCAATTTCGGCCATGCCAAAGACCTGCCAGATCGGCCTCCTGCTCTATCCCGGCTGCATGCCTGCCGGCCTGCTTGGTTTTGCCGACCTGCTGCACGCAGCCAATCGCCGCACAGGACAGCCACTGTTCCAAACCCGCTTCGTCGGTTTGAAAGCCGGCCCAGTCAACTGCAGCCAAGGCTTGGAAATGCAGGCCCACGGCAGCGTCGATGACCCGCTACTCGATGCCGTGCTCGTCCCCGGGTTCTGGGCCGAATCCGCAGCCGAGGTGGAAGCCGCGCTGCAGAACAACGCCGCACTGATACGGGCGCTTGCGCGGCTCCCCAAGCGCTCGCGGCTGTGGAGCTACTGCGTAGGCGTCAGCCTCGCTGCAGCCAGTGGGCGGCTGGACGGGCAAGCCGCCACCGCCACTTGGTGGCTGCTCGACACGCTGCGCCAGCGCCATCCGAAGATACGCTGGCAGGCAGAGAGCACCTGCATACATGCAACGCGACATGCCACCGCAAGCGGCGTCAGCGGCTACCTGCCGATTGCGCAGAACCTGATCGAACAGACAGTCAGCCCCGCCATCCTGCAGGATCTGGTCAAGCTGATGGTGCTGCCAAGGCCTGCACAGACCCACGATGCCTTCCAGGCGCTGAGCCTCATCCAGCAATCCAGCACCTTGCTGCGCAAGCTGCATGCGTCAGTTGAAGCATTGCCTGCAGATCAGCTGACCATGGACAGGCTTGCAGAACTACTGGGTATGTCCAGCCGCACACTTGCGCGCAAGGTGAAGGATGAAACTGGCTGCGCCGCCGCAACATACTCGCGCCGCATCAAGCTCGCCCAGGTCGCCGAGCGCCTGACGCTCACCTCCGCACCGATTTCAACAATCAGTAACGAACTTGGCTTCAGCAGCGACTCGAACCTGCAGCGCATGTTCAAGGAGCTGACCCGGCTCACACCCACGCAGTATCGGCAGCGATTCTCGCGTCAGTGATGCCAACGAGCCGAGCATGGCTCGGCACTACATCGCATCGCGCATGACTGATGCTCTGCTCATCCTGTTGGTCGTTGGCGCAAGACAAAGGCGACCGTCAACGAGCAATCCGAGCCCAACCCGCAGCCCCTTACTTGGTGCCGGCCGCGTTGTCGCGCCGGAACAGCTCCCACTCTTCGATCTGCGTGCCATCCGCAAGATGGCAGATGCCGTACTCACCGCCCTCGCTGTTCTTCTTGATTTCGACCTTGCCGCCCTTCTTCACGCAATACTCGGATGCAGGATTGGCCATGCCTACACGCGGCTGGGCAGCCTCGGTCTTCGTGTCATCTTTCGGCGCACAGCCTGCGGCCGCAGCAGACATCAGTAAGGTAGCTACACAAAGTACAAGGGATTTCATCGATGCTCTCCAGGGCGACTGCCATATTCTCGGCAGCAGACCAGCAAAAGATTGTGATGACGCTGCGGCCTCACCACCAAACCGCGGGGGGCGCCACATTCAAAGTCTCGCGCAAAAGCGTTGCACACGCTTTTCGGCTCTCGCGAGACCGCCAGAGCCTTGGGTTGCCAGACTGGTCCCTGCTCCAACAGTCCGCCTACACATCAACGCCACCGGCAGGATTGTGCGTTACCTGCCGGTTTGAATCCCATCTGGCAGCCGGTAAAATCCGTCCTTTGGCGAAGGAGCAGAACATGCCCAAAGACACGCTGCTTCACGACATGCTGACCACCTTGGACAGGCTCATCACCGTCTTCTCCTCAGCCACCCCGGATGAAAAAGCCTGGCGCGAGGCGATCATCGAGATGCGCGAGATCCGCGCCTCATTGTCCGCATCTCCAATGTTGGAGAGATTCGTGGGCAAGCGCATCAGGCAGTCTCTCGATATCCGCGGCTTGAGCCTCACCAACGGTCCGGCCACGCGAGCGCTCCTCGGCCCTACCATCGTGACCAACCTGACGCTGGCCAGGCAAGTCCTGGAAGGCTACCTGGGCAAGCGCTGAGGATAGACGCGAGTTGCCATTCACTCGTGGCGGCCCCTGATCTGATCGCAAATCAGCCCCCGGTGTACATCACTGCATTAGGGCGGCGCTTCTACCGTTCTTCGGGATGTGATTGGATCAAGAGAACTTGAGCCGATAGGCGCGCACCGTCATGGATCAAAGCTGCCCCCGCTTGCAGTCCGCAGGGCAACCCCTTCTTCCAGCTGCTACGATCCGCCGCCCCACCCGACAGAGAAATCATCAATGTCCGACCTACCTGCTCTTCCCAGCCTCGCACTTGGACGCTATCGCCATTTCAAAGGCGGCGAGTACGAAGTCATCGGCCTCGCCCGTAGCAGCGAAACATTGGAAGCTCTGGTCCTCTACAAGCCCTTGTATGGCGACCTGGGCGTGTGGGCCCGGCCCTATGCGATGTTCGTGGAACAGGTGACTGTCGAAGGTGTGTCCCAGCCAAGGTTTGCCTACCAAGGCTGATGCCCGCGTGCAGGTGTGACCACTTCACACGCAGCACCGTGCAAGAGCCGAAAGAATCACAACGAGACGGAGCGGCGCAATGACACGTTCGGCGGCAACTGACGCTACCGATGTCCCCACCTCCTGAACGCAATCTCCGCCGTCTCAGCTCGCAATCTGCGCTCATTCCGCCGTGCCCACTCCTCGCATCCCGCCTTGCCGGTCTCGTAGCTCCGGCAGTTGCGCGGCGGATGCAGCACCGCTCCGCCAGGTGGAGGCAAGTGGTACGCGAGGCTAACGAACCACGATCCGTCCAGCCGCTCGACCAGCCGGGATACGGCGACCTCGTTGACGTAAATCGCCGTCAGCTGGCTTTCGAAGTCGGCCACTTTGGCCCATTTGAAACCGTCAGGGAGCATGGCTGGCCGGAAGGCGGAGGGCCGATGCTACGTCCCGACCGTCGCTAGCGATGAGATCCAACAAACTGCGGCGCTGGGCCCTGCCCCCCCCTCTTTTAACCGGCAATCACCTCGGCAGGCTCCTTCGCCTTGGTCGGATAGGTCAGCAGATAGAGCAGCACCAGGATGCCACCTACCGGCGCCAGGCTGATCAGCTGCCACCACGGGTTCAAGCCAGCGTCGCGCAGGCGCCGGGTGCAGGCCGCGATCCAGGGCAGCAACACCACCAGCGAGGTGATTTCCAGCGCCCATTGGCCAATGGCCTCAGCAAACAGCTGGGCGAAGGCAAGCACCATTGCCACAGCCAGGGCGAACCACCAGAAATCCGCCCGCGGGGTCGTGCCGGTGAACTCCAGGCCACGAAGCACGCCGTCGCGCATCGCCTCCAGCGCTGGCTGACTGGGGGACGGATTGCCTGCCAACAGGCTTTCGGCAGGCACCTCGAAGACGGCAGCCAGTGCCCGCAAGGATTCCGTCGAGATCTTCGCGCCGGACTCAAGGCGCTGGATGGTCCTCAGGTTCAAACCGCTCAGATTGGCCAACTGCTCCTGCGACCATTGCCGGCCAGTGCGGAGCTCGCGAAGTCGGGCGCTGTTGATGTGCATGAAAGACCCCTTGAATCAGTTGTTTGGCTTACCGACATCATCCTGCCCTTCCCGGTTCTGGGTAACGACATCAGGCCGACACGGGCAGGACACGAGCCCGGCCTGGCACTGGCGGCCCTTGGCCTGGCCCGAGCATAGCGCCCTGCGAGCCTGTGATTCATGTGTTTGGGGTTCATCCTGAGGGCAGGATGGATGGAGGCCGGAGCGGGCCGATCACTGCTCCACTGTATCCAGCCAGCGCAGCAAGACCGAGCACCATCTCGGCGGACCCAAAGCGCGGTGGCAAGCATTCAGCACCGGCGTCTCATTGCCAAAGCAGCGAACACCTGGCATCCAAAACGAAAAAGGGCTCGCGGCGTAAGCCGCAAGCCCTTCATCCAAAGCAAGTAATTGGTCGGGACGGCCGGATTTGAACCGACGACCCTCTGCCCCCCAGGCAGATGCGCTACCAGGCTGCGCTACGCCCCGATCGTTACTGCTTCCGCCTTGCGGCGAGCTGGTGATTATACCGGTTTTCACACAAAAAAGTTCAGCGACGGAGCAGTTGCAGTACTTCTTCCAGCTCCATGCGCACCTGCTTGATGATCTGATTGCTCAGCGCCGACTCTTCGCGGGCGCCCTCGCCTTCCAGTCGCAGGCGGGCGCCACCGATGGTGTAGCCCTGTTCGTACAACAGGCCGCGGATCTGCCGGACCATCAGCACGTCGTGGCGCTGATAGTAGCGGCGGTTGCCACGGCGCTTGGCCGGCTCAAGGCTGGGAAACTCGGTTTCCCAGTAGCGCAGCACGTGCGGCTTTACATCGCACAGCTCGCTCACTTCACCAATGGTGAAGTAGCGCTTGGCCGGAATCGGCGGAAGTTCGCGGTTACTGCCCGGATCCAGCATATGCCTCCACCCGCTCCTTGAGCTTCTGGCCCGGACGGAAGGTGACTACCGTACGGGCGGAAATCGGAATTTCCTCGCCGGTCTTGGGGTTGCGACCCGGGCGCTGGTTCTTGCGCCGCAGATCGAAATTGCCGAAGCCCGACAGCTTCACTTGACGTCCCTGTTCCAACGCATCGCGCAACACATCGAAAAACGCGTCGACAAATTCCTTGGCCTCACGCTTGTTCAGACCAACTTCGTCGAACAACCGATCCGCCATCTCCGCCTTGGTCAATGCCATGCCTGCTCCCTGTTTGCCGCCTCAGCCACGGATCTTTGCGCCGTGCCCGCGATCAATCGCCGCCACCACCTCGGTGACTACGGCTTCCACGTCGCGGTCCGTCAATGTGCGCGACTTGTCCTGCAAAATCAAGCCCATAGCCAAACTCTTGAAGCCCGGCTCGACGCCCTGGCCGACATAACGGTCAAACAGCGCCACTTCGCGCAGCAGTTCGCCACTGGCAGCACGGATGGTGGCCGACAGCTCAGCCCAGCTGACCGATTCAGCTACGACCACCGCCAGATCACGACGCACGGCCGGGAAGCGCGACAACTCGCTCGAACGCGGCAGCGAACGCGCAGCCAGCGGGGCCAGATCCAGCTCGAAAGCATAGACATCGGCATCCACGTCCATGGCTTTGGTCAGCCGCGGGTGCAGTTGGCCAATCCAGCCGATGCACTCGCCATCACGCCAGATGTCCGCCGAGCGGGCCGGGTGCGCATACGGGCGCTGCGAGGCACGGAATTCCAGCGTGGCGCCGGAAGCGGCAGCCAGCGACTCCAGATCACCCTTGAGGTCGTGAAAATCAACCTTGCGCGCCTTCTCGCCCCACTGCAGGGTGGCAGCATCGCCACACACGGCAGCCGCAATGCGCACGGTTTCCTTCGGCGCGGGCTTGCCCTCGCCGGCCTGCGCTGCGAAAACGCGACCGATTTCGAACAGACGCACGCGGCCGGCCTGGCGGGCGACGTTGCGGCCCAGCGTTGCCACCAGACCCGGCAGCAGCAGCGGGCGCATCACCGCCAGTTCGGCCGACAGCGGGTTGGCCAGCGCGACCAGGCCTTCGCTCTGCTGCCACTGCTTCAGCAGTTCGGCATCGACGAAAGCGAAGTTAATGGTTTCCAGCATTTCGCGCGCCACCAACTGGCGGCGCACACTGAGGTCATCCAGACGGGTTTCGCTGGGCATGGCGATGCGTGCAGCGCCGCCCGGCAAGGTGGTCGGGATGGATTCGTAGCCGTGGATACGAGCCAGCTCCTCGATCAGGTCTTCTTCGATGGCGATATCGAAGCGACGGCTCGGGCCGGTAACGGTCCAGCCATCGGCAACAGCCTCGACCTGCATGCCAAGCGCGCGCAGGATGCGCTCGACTTCGGCGTCTTCAATCTGGATGCCGAGCACGCGCAGGATGCGGGTGCGACGCAGCAGGATCCTGGCGGCGACCGGCAGGTCAGCTTCGCGCACGGCCTCGGTGACCGGCGCCGGCGTGCCGCCAGCCAGGTCGAGCACCAGCTTGGTGGCGTATTCGATGGCAGTGCGCGGCAGCTGCGGATCGACGCCGCGTTCGAAGCGGTGACCGGCATCGGTGTGCAGGCCCAGCTTGCGGCCACGGCCCATGATCGCCGCCGGGGCGAAGTGCGCCGCTTCCAGGAACACCTTGTTGGTCGCATCGGTGACGCGGGTATCGAAGCCACCCATCAGACCAGCCAGGCCGACCAGACGGTCGGCATCGGTGATCACCAGGAAGCTGTCGTCCAACGCGGCGTCGCGGCCGTCGAGCAGTTTGAGGCTTTCACCAGCACGCGAGCGGCGCACGGCGATCGAGCCCTTCAACGTATCCAGGTCGTAGGCATGCATCGGCTGACCGAGTTCCAACATCACGTACTGGGTGATGTCGACCAGCAGCGACACCGGGCGCACGCCGCTACGGCGCAGGCGCTCTGCCATCCACAACGGGGTGGTCGCGGCGGCATTGACGCCTTCGATCACGCGGCCGAGATAACGCGGCGCTTCGGCACCGGCGTCGAGCTGGATGCTCAGCTCACGCGCGCCCTGTGCCGGTACCGCATCGGCGGCAAACGGCTTCACTTCGCTGCGGGTAGCTGCGGCGACGTCGAACGCAATGCCACGCACGCTGAAGCAATCGGCGCGGTTCGGGGTCAGCTTGATCTCGATGCTGGCGTCCGGCAGGCCGAGGTAGTCAACCAGCGCGGTGCCGACCGGTGCATCGTCCGGCAGTTCCAGCAGGCCGGAGGCATCGTTGTCCAGGCCCAACTCCTTGGCCGAGCACAGCATGCCGTTGGATTCCACGCCGCGCAGCTTGGCCGGCTTGATCTTCAATTCACCGACCTGCGCGCCAACCATGGCCAGCGGTGCGACCAGACCCGGACGCGCATTCGGCGCGCCGCAGACGATCTGCAGCAGTTCGGCCTGACCGGCGTCGACCTTGCAGATCTGCAGACGGTCAGCTTCCGGGTGACGAGTCGCTTCGACGATGCGCGCGACCACCACGTTGTCCAGGCCTGCGCCCAGCGCGGTGACTTCCTCGACTTCCAGACCGATGGCAGTCAGCACGGCGCTGAGTTCGTCGCGCGATGCGGTGGTCGGTACGTGGCTGCGCAGCCAGCTTTCAGAGAATTTCATGTGTCTACCTTGATGGGAGGCGCGCCTCCCGTTGCGGTTTTTTGTTGATACCCGGCGCTTTGCGCCTGGGGTTGGTCAACGTTATTGAGCGGATCAGGAGCTGCCGAGCATGGCTCGGCACTACAGCTGCTCGTTTACGCGAACTGCTTCAGGAAACGGACGTCGTTTTCGAAGAAGGCGCGCAGATCGTTGACGCCGTAACGCAGCATCGCGAAACGCTCCACGCCCAGGCCGAAAGCGAAGCCGGTGTAACGCTCCGGATCGATACCAACCGACTTCAACACGTTCGGATGGACCATGCCGCAGCCCAGCACTTCCAGCCAGCGGGTGCTGCCATCGGGCTGCTGCCAGGCGATGTCCACTTCCGCACCCGGCTCCACGAACGGGAAGTAGCTCGGGCGGAAACGCATCTCGAAATCGCGCTCGAAGAACGCACGCACGAACTCGGACAAGGTGCCCTTGAGGTCGGCGAAGTTGGAGTGCTCGTCCACCAGCAGGCCTTCGACCTGATGGAACATAGGCGAGTGGGTCTGGTCGCTGTCGCTGCGGTACACCTTGCCGGCCGCGATCATGCGCAGCGGCGGCTTGTGGTCGCCCATGTAGCGCACCTGCACACCAGAGGTATGCGTGCGCAGCAGACGGCCGTCGCCGAAGTAGAAGGTGTCGTGCATGGCGCGCGCCGGGTGGTGCGGCGGGAAGTTCAGCGCCTCGAAGTTGTGCCAGTCGTCTTCGATTTCCGGGCCTTCGGACAGTTCGTAACCGAGGCGGGCGAAGATTTCGGTAATGCGCTCCAGGGTGCGCGTGACCGGGTGCAAGCCGCCGCGCTCGCCATGACGGCCCGGCAGGGTGACGTCGATGCTTTCAGAGGCCAGACGTGCATCCAGCGCGGCGTTTTCCAGCAGCGTCTTGCGCTCACCCAACGCGGAGGACACGGCGTCGCGCGCGATGTTGATCGCCTCGCCCGCCGCCTTGCGCTCGTCGGCCGGCAATGCGCCAAGCTGCTTGAGCTGGGCAGTGATGCTGCCGCTCTTGCCCAACAGCGAAACACGCAGGTTTTCCAGCGTTTCCGGGCTCTGCGCCGCGGCCACATCGGCCAGCGCCTGCGCGGTCAAGGATTGGATGTCACTCATGGGATCGACGAAACCTCTGGCCGGCTTGCCTACGCGGTACGCGCCGGGCCGACCCCCGTCGCCACCAGTGGCTGACCGCCGCGCAACCATCGGCAGCGGCAACCAGCACAAAAAAGAATGGGGAAGGACTTGCGCCCTTCCCCATGCATTGTCTCACCACAGCCGCTGCGCGTGAACGCTACAACTGCTGCAGGAAGAACTTATGCCGCCAGTGCGCCCTTGGCCTTTTCTGCCAGAGCGGCAAAACCGGCTGCGTCGTGCACGGCGATATCAGCCAGAACCTTACGGTCCAGGGTGATACCAGCCTTCAGCAGGCCGTTCATGAAACGGCTGTAGCTCAGGCCGTTGATGCGGGCAGCCGCATTGATGCGGGTGATCCACAGCGAACGGAAATTGCGCTTCTTCTGCTTACGGCCAATGTAGGCGTACTGCTGTGCCTTGATGACTGCCTGCTTGGCAACGCGGAAGACCTTGCGACGGGCGTTGTAATAGCCCTTGGCGAGATCCAATACTTTCTTGTGGCGGCGGCGCGCCTGCACACCACGCTTTACTCGTGCCATGGTTCAGTCCTCAGAGGTAGGGAAGCATACGGTCCAGACGGCCTGCGTCTTCTGCGCGGACGTGATTCGTCTGACGCAGGTTACGCTTCCGCTTGGTCGCTTTCTTCGTGAGGATGTGGCTACGGTTGGCGTGACCGCACTTGTACTTGCCGGAGGCGGTCTTGCGGAAACGCTTGGCCGCCGCCCGGTTGGTCTTGATCTTGGGCATTGCTATGTCCTTGATGGTCTCTTTACTGACTGGGCGGTGGGCTGACCCACACTTTCCATCCTTGCCCTTGTCTGTCAAAAGCCCGCGCTCCCACTGGAGGCAGGCAGGTCCTGGGGTGAAGCAAACAACAAACCCGGCGAACCGGGCCGCCCATTATGCCTTGTGCACCAGCCACTTGCAAACCGCAAGCGGGCTGGCACTCAAATTGGCTGAACAGGCATGCAAACAGGGAGGTAGCCGAAGCCCCTCCCTGTTCAGCAAAGCAGCAGGCCCGTGGGCCGACGGCTTACTTCTTCTTCGGCGCGATCATCATGACCATCTGCCGGCCTTCCAGGCGCGGACGGGACTCGATCACGATTTCCTCACCCAGATCAGCCTCGATCCGGTTGGCCATCTCGCGACCCAGTTCCTGATGGCTCATTTCGCGGCCACGGAAGCGGATGTTGACCTTGATCTTGTCGCCGTCCTCGAGGAAACGACGCATGTTGCGCAGCTTGATCTGGTAGTCGCCCTCGTCCGTGACCGGACGAAACTTCACTTCCTTGATCTCGACCTGCTTGGTCTTCTTCTTGGCCTCGTTGGCCTTCTTCTGCATCTCGAACTTGAACTTGCCGAAGTCCATGATCTTGCAGACAGGCGGATCGGCCTGGGGCTGGATTTCAACCAGGTCCAGGCCTTCATCTTCGGCCATGGACAGCGCTTCGTCGCGCGACAACACGCCAATCATTTCACCGTCACTGCCGATCACGCGTACGCGCGGCACCCGGATTTCCTGATTACGGCGGTTCTGTTTGTTGTCAGGGATACTGATATTGCAATCTCCAAGTGGATTAGTACCGGCCCTGCGGAGTGTCCGCCGGGGCCGGGGCCCTACTTACTTCAATGCTTCAATTCTGCCTGCAGCCGCTCAACGAAGGCCTGAACCGACATCGAACCAAGGTCTTCACCGGACCGCGTGCGTACCGCCACGGCCCCGTTCTCCTTCTCGCGGTCGCCCACGACCAGCAGGTACGGTACGCGCTGCAGCGTATGCTCGCGAATCTTATAGCCGATCTTCTCGTTGCGCAAATCGGCGTCAACCCGGAAGCCTTGATTTGCAAGGCTTTTGCGAACTTCGTCGACATAATCGGCCTGGGCGTCGGTGATATTGGCCACCACCACCTGCACCGGCGCCAGCCAGGTCGGGAACGCGCCGGCGTGCTGCTCGATCAGAATGCCCAGGAAACGCTCCATCGAGCCCACGATCGCACGGTGCAGCATCACCGGATGGCGCTTCTGGCTGTTCTCGTCCACGTATTCAGCACCGAGGCGGCCCGGCATCATGAAGTCGACCTGCATGGTGCCAAGCTGCCAGGTACGGCCGATGGCGTCCTTCAGGTGGTACTCGATCTTCGGGCCGTAGAAGGCGCCCTCGCCCGGCAGCTCCTGCCATTCGACGCCGCAGCTGGACAGCGCGGTGCGCAGCGCGCCCTCGGCCTTGTCCCAGGTCTCGTCGTCACCCAGGCGTGATTCCGGACGCAGCGCGATCTTGATCTGGATTTCCTCGAAACCGAACGCCTTGTACACCGCCAGCGCCTGCTGGTGGAAAGCCGTCACTTCGGCTTCGACCTGGCTCTCGGTGCAGAAGATGTGGCCATCGTCCTGGGTGAAACCACGCACGCGCAGGATGCCGTGCAGCGCGCCGGACGGCTCGTTGCGATGGCAGGCGCCGAACTCGCCGTAGCGAATCGGCAGGTCGCGATAGCTGTGCAGACCCTGGTTGAACAGCTGCACGTGGCCCGGGCAGTTCATCGGCTTCAGCGCATAGGTACGCTTCTCCGACTCGGTGAAGAACATGTTGTCCTGGTAGTTATCCCAGTGACCGGACTTCTTCCACAGGCTCACGTCGAGGATCTGCGGGCAACGCACTTCGCCGTAACCACTCTGGCGGTAGACATTGCGCATGTACTGCTCGACGACCTGCCAGATCGACCAACCCTTCGGGTGCCAGAACACCAGGCCCGGCGCCTCTTCCTGCAGGTGGAACAGGTCCTGCTGCTTGCCGATGCGGCGGTGGTCGCGCATTTCAGCTTCTTCGATGCGCTTGATATAGGCCTCGAGCTGCTTCTTGTCGGCCCAGGCAGTGCCGTAGATGCGCTGCAGCTGCTCGTTCTTGGCATCGCCACGCCAGTACGCACCGGAGATGCGCATCAGCTTGAAGGACTTCAGGAAGCGCGTGTTCGGCACGTGCGGGCCGCGGCACATGTCCACGTATTCCTGGTGGTAGTACATGCCCATCGCGGTGATGTCGTCGGACATGTCTTCGATCAGGCGCAGCTTGTAGTCCTCGCCACGCGCCTTGAAGATTTCGACCACTTCCGCGCGCGGCGTGACCTTCTTGATCACGTCATAGTCCTGCGCGATCAGCTCGCCCATGCGCTTCTCGATCGCCGCCATGTCTTCCGGCGTGAACGGGCGCTCGTTGTAGATGTCGTAGTAGAAGCCTTCGGCGATGACCGGACCGATCACCATCTTGGCCTCCGGATACAGCTGCTTCACGGCATGGCCGACCAGGTGGGCGCAGGAGTGGCGGATGATTTCCACGCCCTCCTCGTCCTTGGCGGTGATGATGCGCAGCGAAGCGTCGTGATCGATCACGTCGCTGGCATCCACCTGCACGCCATCCACGGCGCCGGCAATGGTGGCCTTGGCCAAGCCCGCACCAATGGACTGGGCAACGTCCATGACGCTGACCGGGTTTTCGAACTGACGGACGCTGCCGTCTGGAAGAGTGATGTTGATCATGGGATTCACCAAAGGTCACGACCCGCCGGGCGGGCTGGAAACAACGCCAACAGGCGCGATTTCACGGGATTCACGGAATTCTGGGCAATAAAAAAGCGCCACGACGGCGCCTGCAACAGGGCGGTGGCGGAGATCAGTAGTGGGCGATGGTAGTGCTCATGTCACACGCTCGGCCGGCGCTTTGCGCGGGCCACCTCGATTGCCTAATGGGTTGTTGTGGAGATAGTAAACCAATCGGGGCAAACCTGCTCTGGGGCTTTCCGCGCAGCCATCCCACCTTAAGCGACAGAAGCCTGAACGCCGGCATCCGCAGCCGGATTTCAGCAGAATGAAGGCGCCCCAGCAACGCCACCTCGGACCACCCCGAAAGCCCGGCAAAACCCGTAAAACCGGCAATCACGGGAAGGCCCCGATGGCCACCTGCGGTCAGCAACCGACGACCCAATCAGCCGACCCCATCGAAGCGGCCGGACACCCACGGATCCTCAATGCCCAGCCACGCCCAACTACCGCCGTGCCCCACCAGAAACCGGAAGATTCTTGCTCACACAATGAATGCCGCCGCCACCGGCCGCGATCGGGTCGATATTGAGCTGGACGATCTCGCGTCCCGGATAGAGCGACTTCAGCAGATCCCTGCAGCGCGTATCCGCCTCGGCATCACCGAACTCGGGAGCGATGACCGCACCATTGATCGGCAGGAAATTGATGTAACCAGCCGCATAGTCAGCCTCACGCGTATACATGTTGTCGCGCGGCTCCTGCGGTGGCGACAGCGTATGCACCTGCAGACGCCGCCCGGACGCATCGGTGGCCGCATTGAGAATCTCCAGATGACGGCGGGTGACCGCGAAATCATAGGACTCTGGGTCATTGTCGAGATTGGCGATGACCACGCCCGGCTCCGCGAATCGGGCATAGAAATCAACATGGGCATCGGTGATGTCCTGCCCCTTGATTCCCGGCAACCAGATGATCTTGCGCAGGCCGAGCAGCGACTTCAGCTCATCTTCGATCTGTGCACGACTCATGCCCGGGTTACGGTTGTCGTTGACCCAGCAACTCTCGGTGATGATGGCCGTGCCATCACCGTCCACCTCGATGCCACCACCTTCGCCGGTGAGGCGACTGCGTATATAGCGTGCGTGCAGATCCGTGCTCAAGGTTTTCGCCACGGCGGTATCACCCGCGAAGGCCTGCTTGCGCCCCCAGCCATTGAAGTTGAAATCAACCAGCCCGAGCTGCGCATCGCGCCCGAGCACGAAGCAGCCACCGTAGTCGCGCACCCAGATGTCATCCAGCGGCATCGGCATGTAGCGGATATTGGTGGTTCCACAAGCCCGCCTGGCCTCAGCCTCCTGCGCCTGGCGACACAGAACGGTGACCGGCTGATAGCGGGCTATCGTCCTGGCAAGCAGCGCAACCGTCCTGTTCACCGGGCCAGCCCAGTCGCGCCAGACCGCCTTGGATGCGGCATAGGCGAGAAACACACGCTCCTGCGGCGCTTCCTCCGCAGGCACACGCCATTGCGGCTCGGCCATCGCCACCAACGGCGCGGACATGCCGATCTTCGCGGATGCCGCCACACCAACGCCAACAGAAAGCTGGGCAAGAAACTGCCTACGACTGGACATCACGCTACCTCAACGAAAGACCGGGAGTTCAACAGGGCAACCAAACAGCCCATGGGAATACGCCAACGGAATCAGGGCACACAGTATCCAGCCACCGCCAGCACCCGAGAACCACTCAGCGCCGGGCGAACAAATACTCCCGTGCAGCAGATGAAGATGCTGTCGCGACAGGCATGGCGAGAGGCCCATAGACGACACGGCCCCGCGCGCACAATCCTGCGCGCTGCGAACCGCGCATGAACAATGACCACAGAGGGTTCCGCAGAACCAAAGAGACACCCGGATCTGCCGGGCAAACGGAGCGTAGATGCAAGGCCAGATGGCCCGACTCGTCCGTCATGTAAATCCACCGAAACCGCTGTTGACGCCTGGTTTCAAGTGGTGGGCGGTACAGGGTTCGAACCTGTGACCCCTACCATGTCAAGGTAGTGCTCTACCGCTGAGCTAACCGCCCGTTTGAAGCCTTTCTACGTCACAAGGGCCGAATCAGCCACACCGCAACGCATAACATCACCTGGAAACAAAAAACCCGGCCGACGCCGGGCTTTCGTGGCCACTTCCCGAGGAAGTGGTGGGCGGTACAGGGTTCGAACCTGTGACCCCTACCATGTCAAGGTAGTGCTCTACCGCTGAGCTAACCGCCCGTCTCAGCAACAATTTCTTCGCTGCGAGGGCGCGTATCTTAACCCTGCTCTTCACGAAGAACAACCGTTTTCTGGAAATATTTCACACCGGGCCGGCTCAGCCCAGATTCGCCTCCTTCAGGCGATGGATCTGGTCGCGTATACGTGCGGCATCCTCGAACTCCAGGTCACGGGCGTGCTGGTACATCGTCTGCTCCAGCTCTTTGAGGCGCGCCGCCAGCTTGGCCGGCTCCAGCGGCAGGTAATCCGCCTCGGGCTCGGCCACGCGACGACCCTTGCCCTTGGCACTGGACTTGGGCGAGCTTTCTTCATGCGCACCTTCCAGGATGTCGACGATGGGCCGCATCACCGACTGCGGCACGATGCCGTGCACCTCGTTGTATTCCACCTGCTTCTGCCGGCGTCGATCCGTCTCATCGATCGCCGCCTGCATCGAGCGCGTGATCTTGTCGGCATACAGGATCGCCTTGCCGCGCACATTGCGCGCCGCACGACCGATGGTCTGGATCAGCGAGCCGGTTGAACGCAGGAAGCCTTCCTTGTCGGCATCGAGGATCGCGACCAGCGACACCTCAGGCATGTCCAGGCCTTCGCGCAGCAGGTTGATGCCAACCAGCACATCGAACTTGCCCAGGCGCAGGTCACGGATGATTTCCACGCGTTCGACCGTATCCACGTCCGAGTGCAGGTAGCGCACACGGATGCCGTGCTCACCCAGGTACTCGGTGAGGTTCTCGGCCATGCGCTTGGTCAGCGTGGTGACCAGCACGCGGTCGCCCATCTTGATGCGCTCGGTCGCCTGCGACATCAGATCATCGACCTGGGTACCGACCGGGCGGATCTCCACTTGCGGATCGATCAGGCCTGTCGGACGCACCACCAACTCGGTGATGTCATCGCCCGACTCGCGCAGTTCGTACGGACCCGGCGTCGCCGACACATAGATGGCACGCGGCGAACGCGCCTCCCACTCTTCGAAGCGCAGCGGACGGTTGTCCAACGCTGACGGCAGACGGAAGCCGAATTCGACCAGGGTCTCCTTGCGCGAACGGTCGCCCTTGTACATGGCACCAATCTGCGGAATGGTCACGTGCGATTCGTCGATGACCAACAATGCATCCGGCGGCAGGTAATCGAACAGGGTCGGCGGCGGATCACCGGCCGCCTTGCCGGTAAGGTGGCGCGAGTAGTTCTCGATGCCGTTGCAATAGCCAACCTCGGCCATCATTTCCAGATCGTACTGGGTTCGTTGCGCCAGGCGCTGCGCTTCGACCAGCTTGTTCTGCGCGTACAACTGCTCCAGTCGCTCCTTCAGCTCGACCTTGATGGTCTCGACCGCTGCCAGCACGCGCTCACGCGTGGTCGCGTAGTGGGTCTTCGGATAGATGGTGTAGCGCTGCATCTTGCGCAGGCTCTCGCCGGTCAGCGGATCGAACATACTCAGCTGCTCGATATCCCCATCGAACAACTCGATGCGCAGCGCCTCGCTGTCCAGCTCGGCCGGGAACACATCGATCACCTCACCGCGTACGCGGAAAGTACCGCGCTGCAGCTCGTACTCGTTGCGGGTGTACTGCAGCTGGGTCAGATGCTTGATCAGGTCACGCTGATCGATGCGCTCACCCTTGGACAGGATCAGACGCAGCGACAGATAGTCTTCCGGCGCACCGAGGCCATAGATGGCCGAAACCGTCGCCACCACGATCGCATCCGGCCGCGACAGCAAGGTCTTGGTCGCTGCCAGGCGCATCTGCTCGATGTGCTCGTTGATCGAACTGTCCTTCTCGATGAAGGTATCCGACGACGGCACATAGGCCTCGGGCTGGTAGTAATCGTAGTAACTGACGAAGTACTCCACCGCGTTGTTCGGGAAGAACGCCTTGAACTCACCGTACAACTGCGCAGCCAGGGTCTTGTTCGGCGCCATCACCAAGGTCGGGCGCTGCACCTGCTGAATCACATTGGCAATCGTGTAGGTCTTGCCCGAGCCAGTCACGCCCAGCAGGGTCTGCTTGGCGATGCCGGCCTCGAAGTTGGCCACCAGCTTTTCGATGGCGGCCGGCTGGTCGCCGGCGGGCGAATACGGCGATACGAGCTGGAAGCTGTCGGACATGGCGAGTAAGACCTGCGTGGACCACTCAGTATAGCCAGCCCTGAGAAGACGACGCGGCAAGGGCTAACCCCATGTTCAGCCACTCTCTCCGGCGACACCGCTGCTGCGGGCCTTTGGTGAGCATCACTGCTCACTCCCCGGACAACCGGCCATGCCAGCCTCCAGCCCACACCAGTCGCGTCAGCCAATTGCGCAGCAAGGCGGCGTCAGCATGGTCGAACTGCTTGTCTGCATCTGCGTGGTCGCCACGCTCGCCGGGATAGCAGCCACACAACTTGCGCCACTGCTTGAACGCAATCGCGTACTCGCCGCCAGCAACGCGGTGATGGCGCAGCTCTATCTAGCCAGGACGACAGCGGTGAACCGACGCACCGCAACCGTGCTCTGCCCATCCAGCAACGGCGTCCACTGCAGCAGTGGCGCCGACTGGACGCTGGAATGGCTGATATTTCTTGATGGCGACGGCAACGGCCGCCCCGACGCGGCGACCGACATCATCCGCGCCGATCCGCCACCGGTTTCTGGTGTGCAACTCTTCAGCACTGCTGGCAGAACCCGCATCCGTTACCTCCCTGACGGTCGCAGCAGCGGCTCAAATCTCACGCTATCCATCTGCAGCGACAACGGTGCCCTGCTCAGCAAGGTCGTGGTCAACAACGCAGGCCGGGCGCGTAGCCAGCGCGGCAGCAATGTCGCCAGATGCCCAAAGTAGTCCGAAGGTGTTGCAACAATCTGCAGGGCTAAGTAGAATGCGCCTCCCCGCCCGAATAGCTCAGCCGGTTAGAGCACTTGACTGTTAATCAGGGGGTCGTTGGTTCGAGTCCAACTTCGGGCGCCAAAATTTAAAACCTGCGAGCAATCGCAGGTTTTTTTTGCCGCGACTTTTTGAAGCCCCAAAACAGGACGGGCCGCAAAGCGGCCCGTCCATCAGCTTTCAGACAACAGTCAGAAGCACTTGCTCGTATCAGAGCCCGCCGATCCACTCACAGTTCGTGCACCAGTCTCACTGATAGTGAGCACACCGCACAGCGTGTCCTTCGACGACTGCGCGCCCTGCGGCGTTGCCGTGATCGTGAACGTAGTAGCGCCCGCAACCGGAACAATGGCGTAGTGGTCCTTGATCTCGTTCTGACAAGGCAGGCTGGTCGCGACCGGTGCCGAAGCATAACCATTGGCCGGACTGGTAGCGTATTGCCGCTCCATCAACTGCCCCCACTCCAACATGCAGCCAGCCGCAGCGACGCGACGCCCCTTGACCACGTGATTGATGTAGCTGGGGTAGGCGATGGCGGCAAGAATGCCGATCACCGCCACCACGATCATCAACTCAATCAACGTGAAACCTTTCTGTTTCGACATGTTCATATCCCCGCTGCTCATTCCGGAACGATTTCACGCCAGCTGATACGGCTTGGACGACCAATGGTAGGCGGATTGGTCCCGTCACTCTGGGTGCCACTGCTACCGTCACTGCCCGGACCCTGCCCGGTACCCACAGTCGCCAACGAACTGGTCATATTGACCTCGGTGGGCATACCACCTGCGACACCGATCGAGCCGATAACGCCACCATTCAATCCGGTTTGATCCGTGAAGTAGCCGCCACTCTTTGGACTGGTCCCCGTGAAAATATTGATGGCATTGATGTAACCCCTACCCGTAGCGCCATTGCAATCAACGCCCTCAGCAGGAATCTGCGATGCAAGATACATCGCAGAACCATACACCGTTGGTGCCGACGTCACCCGCTCGGGAATTGCCAGATCAATATACCAACCCTTCTTGTCAGCTGGCAGCGCGGAGTAAGTTTCGAATCCACGCGCATCCTTTCCGCTCGCCGTCTTGCCTGTGTAAGGAATGGTACGGGCCTGCAACTCGGAACGATTGGCAATGGTCGAGTTAGAGTCAATGATGCCGTAGATGCTCTGCACCTGGGTAGTAGTAGTCGCATTTGCGGGCACATCGCTGCTCGAAATGAACCTGCCCGTGCCGAATCCGACAAAAACATTGCCGGAAGTATCTCGGCCTACACCAAGACCGCCGGTTATCGGCTGAGGAGCCTTACCTGCATCCACGGCCTGGAACAACTTCACTGCGGTAGTGCTTGGCGTGTTGCCCTGGAAATCCCAGCGCCAGATATTACCCTTCAGGTCACCACCGTAAACGACGTCGATCTTACCGTCGCCATTCAGATCCGCCAGCCCGGTAGACATCAATCCATTACCGGTCCCGGTGTCAGCCACCAACTTTCGGGTTGCAACAATAGTGCCCGTCGGCGACAGCTCGTAGGCATAAAGCACGGCGGACCCGTTTGGACTATCAATACCATTGGGCACCAGCGCATAGGTCTTGCCTCCATTGCCGTTGCGAATACGGACTGCGCCCAGCACATAGCCCATATCCAAATCGTCGTCCGGAGTCGCGCTGGTTTTGGGCGTCTGGAACGTCTTGTCCCACAATACGTTGCTTGTACCCATTCTCGTTGAATCGGTTACGTCCAGGGCAAACACGCCGCGCCCACCCCGTCCCAACGCCGCCACCAATATGTTTTTTCCATTACCCTGATTGGCCCTGCTGGTCACATCTATCTGCCCATCGACAAAATAACGGTGCGTATAGGTCGTGGAACTCAGGCCAGCCATCGCCTCAAAATCAATACCCTTGGGCACGTACGAGAACAAAACCTTGCCATTGTCCGCATTGATCCCATGCAACATGCCATCATTGGCGCCGACGTACACCATCTTGTTGTCAGCGACAAACGCCGGCGACGAATCAACGATGTCACCAAATGGATAGGCACGAGTTCGCAAGTAGCCACCAGCCTTGGACTCCTCCTTGCTCTGATCACCACGCAGATAGGCGATATTATTATCGGCCGTAACCACATCAGCGGTTGCGGTGCGAGCAAAAACGCCGGTATTGGCCATGGCACTGGTGAAGAGCTGGGCGGTGCCATCCTTGCTGGTCAATATGGTCCGATCCTTGAACCCGCTCGCATTGACCCCACCACTGGCAAAGCTACTGGAAAGAGACCATAGCGGCGTATCGGAAACACCCGTCAAAGCTGCATTGAACGGACTGGCAATAAGATTGCCGATCCACGACACCGAGGTAAAGCCTGCCACGAAAGTCAGGGTTGCAGAATCGGTCTTGGTTGAGCTTGAGGCGATATTGGAACCAGAAGCACTGCGTTCATCGATCGATGCCAGCGCCGCGGACAGCGCATTCGCAAACTTCTCGGTATCGGTTGCAACGATGAAATCGCCCCGACCATTTATTGCTGCGTGCCAAAGATCATCAATGCGTTGCTTGCCGTCACTACTGCTCCACGAAGAATTCGTATATTTATCATTCCCCCAGACATCCGGAAACGGATTCGGTGACGCCAATTTGGGGTCAAAATTCCCTTGCAAACCGATTGACACACCAAAGGTCACCATATGCTGCCATGTCGCAGGATCTCGACTGCTGGGGCGAATCGAGTTCGGCATCCCGGACTCGGGGCGCATATCATTCTTCCAATAATAATACGCCACGTCAGCCAGCGAATATGCCGTTTCATCGGCATAGGGATAACCCGCACCGTAATCCACATTGCCCGCGCCATCACCAGCACTTTTACCGTCCGAATACTTTGCCAGATCCGCACCGACAAATCCGGACTTATTGTTCCAATATCCGTCAGTGGTCAGAATTGCATAATTCTGGCGACACACCAGCTTGTTTCCAGACGAATCCTTCCACGGATCATCGGTAGCAAAATAACGTGCGGCACGCTGCAGCGCACCATGCAACGGCGTACCGTCGTTCGCACCAGTACCCTGCAGTCGCGAGTAGAAATTCTCACGATTGGCACCTAGAAAAAGCCCGCCATCGGTATTTATGGCGATCGGAAGATTCGGCACACTACCTAAAACATTCTCGCGACTACCGCCACGGTTCCAGATCGTGTCATAGCCGACCCGATAATTTTTTCCAAGCTTTCCGAATGCCTCAGAAGCACCCGCCTTGGCCATTTTATTGCGAGTACGGTGATACTGGTACCAGTTGGCAAAATTCTGCAATTCGGCTTGCTGACTACGCCCGGTAGGAGTTTCATTCAACCAAAGCGAAGCCTGAACGTTATAACTAACATCAACAGAACTGTTGCTGGTGTTGTATAACCGGAGATAGATATTCGAATACCCACCGCTCAGCTCTACGCTCTTTGAGGAACTATTTGAATCATCGTAGCCAATCAGCGACTGACTACTGCAACTGCTATTTGAGTAGACATAGAGATTAGTGCTGCGATAACCCGAAAGGTTGACCTGCAGCTCACTCCAGCCCGAGGTAATCGGCACCGCAATGCAACTTGTATTCCCGTTCCTGGAAATTGAAACCGACTTATCCACGAGGCTTTGACTTTTGGAGAAGCGCTGCACCACGCCCTCCATATAGCTATCTGCAGCACTGGACACCCCGATGCGGTATTTCAAATAGTTGTTCGCATTAGTTCCTGGCGATGTGACATTCGCCTTGGGTATATAAAAGTAGGACTCCGAACTCCCCCGCAGATCCAGACTTCCATCCAACGAAGTAGTACTTGTCGAAACCTGCTTAAAATCAGCAGGTGAAAGCCTGTTGTTTACATCGACATTCGCTGTCCGCCAAGGCAGATAGGACTTAGCCGGATTATAGTACATCGTATTATTGACATACGACCGATCCGAGACATTGTCCGAGAGATTGCTCGAACTATCATTCGGCATTCGCAGATACGACATTGATCCAGAATCATCCAAGATCAACATAATATTCGGCGGCACCGAATCACCACCGGTAAGCAGCGGATAGGGCGGGAATGAAACCGCTTGCGCCGAGCCGGCAGCCATCATCGATACCAACATGGCGCCGAGACCGAGGCGGATATGCTCCGACAAACTGTTTTTGCAGAATGCAGTTTTCATGACGTGCCCCATCAGCGGCGATACAACGATTGGACGATCACCTCTGCACCCGTAGCAGTGGCAGCATAAGAGGTGATGCGAAAGACACTCTGCTCGCTCGTAGCAATGCAGGGCTTGGAAAGATCGATGCAGTCGGATGCACCACCACCATTGACGGAAGTACCGAAGTTCTCGATCACAAACCGCGGCGTGATACTGCCATTGACTGTACTTACTGCCGAGCCCTGCCGGAACTTACCATTGACCCAGAAGCTCGCCGCCGCCCAAGGCGCATCCGCATCGGGCAGCGGTGTCGCACACAGCCCATCATCATTACACCCGGAACTGGGGAACCCGAGGTTACCGTCGCGCGCCACGATCTCAGCCTGGCGCAGGCCCGCCTCCGCCGCCTGGAAAGCCATGGCTCGCGAAATGGTATTGGCTGCCATGCGCTCCTGCATGATGGCGCCACGCATGGAGGCCAGCCCCAACAAGGTGATCACCACCAGCATCATCAGCACCACGATCAACGCCGCACCTGACTGCCCGCCTCGCCCAAGTGCCCTGTATTGGTAATTCATTGAATGTCTTCCTGGTGATTACGGAGAACGATGAAGTCCTCCATGGTCCGCGACAGCACCGCGCCATCCACACCACGTCGGTCCGAATCGGTCATCGAGCCCTGCGCTGCCTGCAAGGTCATTACCAGGTGAATGGATGTCACCCGTCCCCAGCCAGCCGCAGCCTCGACCGCAGCGGCGTTGACATAGTTTGCTGCGCTGCCGATCTTGTAGCCCAAGGTCATTGCGGTAACACCTTCAGCGATCTCACTGCGGGCGCCTTGCACCGTGCGATACAGCGAAGAACCACCGCGTCCATTGTCAGCCACGGTCCAACCCGCCTCATAGGGAACAACCACGAACGCGGGCGAGCGGCCAATACCGCGCGGACAAGCAGTCACGTCCGCCGCCGTTGGGGTTGTGGCAATACGGAAACAATAACCAGGCCCAGAAACCGCCGCGCTGCATTGGCTGGCATCCGGCACTGGAGTAAAACCAGCGCCACAGTTCTTGCCCGCCGCATGCTGAACCGTCGCGCCGGAAACACCCGTAGCAGCAAACACGATTGCCTGATCAGTGTTGCACACCATCAGGGATTGATTGGCAACCAATCCTGCCGCCGTATTGAGGGTCAAGGCATCAGCCGGTCTCTTATGGTCCTGCACGCGGTACTCGCGCCCATTGGCCAAGTACAACGACACAGAATCATTCCCGCCACTGGTGCTACCAAATACCCCGTTGGCAAAACGCGCCCAGAACTGCGCGTCCGCACCGGTCATCTGGATCGTGATCGGATTGCTCGCATTGAAACGGGAGCATGGATTGACCCCTGCCTCGCGGATGTCACGGGCCATCATCTCAAACGCGGCGCGCTGGTTCTCCTGGATCCGGCCCACCGCTTCGGTGGAACCATAGACGCGGCGGTTGGACAAGAAAATACTGCCCGCTGCAGCCACGACCAGCAGGCCAAGCAACAGCGCAACCATCAACTCAATCAGCGTAAAACCGCGCTGCCGGCGGGAGCTCATGGCTTTCATAGGTTACTGGCCACCTCAACCTTCTGTTGGGCGTCGCCGCCAGTTGCGCGCGCGTCATTCCATTGCACACCAACTGTGCACCTCATCGTACTGGCAACGCAGACCACCCGCCCCATCGCATCCGGGGCCACTGTCCGCTGCAAACCCACGAGCCAGCCCGCCATGGTGCCGGGATCACCGCGAGTCCCTGCGACATAGATATTGGTGTTGTAGGTACCAAGATTGGCCCGATCAGCGCGGATGATGTCCATCATCGAATACGCCTGCAGCGCCGCCTGGGTACGTGCAGCCGAGCTGCCACTATTCTTCAGAGTGATGGCCTGCAATGCGGCGATACCGAGTACACCGATTGCCAGGATCAACACTGCAACCATCACCTCGATCATGCCGATGCCGCGCTGTTGCGCGAACCCGATCCTGCGCTTTCCGCCAGAGCTAGTCATATCAGATATCTCCCGGAGCCGAACAGCCAGCACCCGCGGCACGGCGCGTAGATGCAATGCGCACGACCGCTGCCGAAACGTCAACGGCGTTGTTACCACTCAAGTCGGCAGCGCATAGCGAAATGGTGCCGCTGGTCGCCCCACCCACCTGCACGAAGCCGGCGGACGAAAAACCAATCCGCGCGGCACCTGACACATTTGCACTGGGGACCAAACGCAGCGCGGGGTTCGCTGTTATCGAGCGCAACACCAAGGGAACGCCATTCTTCGTCGACAGCACGATCCAGCGCGAGCCCATGCTGCCCGAGCAGGTAGTACCATCATTGCTGGCGCACAGCACCGTACTGGAACGCCGCGCCAATGCCTCGGCACGTGCCAACTGCAAGGCGGCGATCATTTCATTGCTGCTGGAAACAAGTCGATTGTGACTGATCATCTTGCTGAAAGCGGGCACTGCGATCGCCCCCACAATCGCAATCACCGCGACCGTCACCATCATCTCGACCAGAGTGAAGCCCCTGGCGTGTGCCGCCCCTGCCCTGCAACCCCTTGCTGGCCGAAACCTGACCATGCGCAAGCTCCCCATATTGTCTAAGCTGACACGCTAAGCCAGCCCCCACGCCATAGCCAGCCCCTGCCGATGGACGGTAACTCATTCATGACCAATGGCAGCCCGCACTCCAGACCAACCGCTGGTCAAGCGATCACCCCGCTTGACGCCCTGTGGAAGGCACCGGCCATCACCTGGACGATCATCGCCGGCGAAGGCTTGGCCATCATCCTGGCACTGGCGCCGGAGATCAGCGGCAGTCGCTGGGTGTTGTTCGGGGTGCTTTCATTGATGGTGCAGTGGGTGTCACTGTCGGCACTGGGCGCGCTTTACCTGCTGCGCACCCCACTGTCCCGCCTCCCCCCTACCTGGGTAGCCAACATCACCCTGCTGCTGCTGGTGGTATGCAACCTGCTGGTCTGCGCCGCCTGCTGGTGGCTGCTCAAGGCCTTGTGGCCGATGTCGGAAAGCAACTGGCTATCCGCTCTACTGCGATTCACTGGCATCGTACTTACCTTCGGGCTGCTGGGTGTTGCCGCTTTCCAGAACCATTGGCGCGCCCGCCAACTTGCGGTGCGCACCAAGCAAGCCGAGCTTGAAGCCCTGCAGGCACGAATCCGCCCTCACTTCCTGTTCAATACGCTCAATACGGGCGCAGCGCTCGTGCACCAACGCCCGGAGGTTGTCGAACACCTCCTGCTGGATCTGGCCGACCTGTTCCGCGCCGCGCTTGCCGGGCCGCAGGAAATATCTTTGGCAGACGAAATCGCCCTGACCCAGCGTTACGTCGAGATCGAAAAGTTGCGCTTTGGTGAGCGCATGCGCATTTCCTGGGACGCCCCCTCACCACTGCCAGCCATCATGGTGCCCACGCTCTCCCTGCAACCACTGGTTGAGAACGCAATCCGCTACGGCATCGAACCATACGCAGAGGGCGGCGACGTGAACGTCACTGTGCGTCAGGAGATGAACCAGGTAAGGCTAACAATAGAGAACGCGTTGCCGCCGACCGGCTACGCACCGGTGCGTGGCGGCCACAAGGTTGGCCTGGAATCAGCCAAGGCCCGCATCCAGGCACTCACCGCAGGCTTGGGCGATGTGGCGACGCATTCCGCGAACGGTCGCCACATCACCACGATTACCCTACCCGGCTGATACTCAGGCAACTACCTGATAACACGGGCGGTACTCGCCCGAGATCTTCATCCGGCGCTGCTCCACGAACGCACGCAGCAACTCGTCCAACGCCTGCATCATCTCGGTATCACCATGGATCTTGAACGGACCGAATTCCTCGATCCGAGCCATGCTCTCTTCCTTCACGTTGCCGGCGACGATGCCAGAGAACGCCCGACGCAGGTCGGCGGCAAGGTCCGGAGCCGGACGCCCCTTGTGCAGATCCAGCCCTGCCATGGCCTCGTGCGTAGGCACGAACGGCTGCTGGTAGGCCAGCGGGATCTCCACCTGCCAGTTGTAGAAGAACGAGTCACGCTGCGCGAGACGGAACTCACGTACACGCTTGATGCCCTGTGACATCTTGCGCGCCACACCCACCGGATCACCCACGATGATCTCGTAGCGCTCGGCCGCCTTGTCACCCAGGGTCAAGCGAATGAAACGGTCGATCTGCTGGAAGTATGGCGCGGCGATGGCCGGGCCACTGAGGATCAGCGGGAACGGCAGGTCCTTGTTCTCCTCGCTCAGCAGGATACCGAGCAGGTACAGGATCTCTTCGGCGGTGCCGACGCCGCCCGGGAACACGATGATGCCGTGGCCGAGACGGACAAATGCCTCCAGGCGCTTCTCGATGTCCGGCATGATCACCAGATGGTTGACGATCGGGTTCGGCGACTCGGCGGCGATGATGCCCGGCTCGGTGATGCCGATGTAACGGGTATTGGTCTTGCGCTGCTTGGCGTGGGCAATGGTGGCGCCCTTCATTGGCCCCTTCATCGCACCCGGGCCGCAGCCGGTGCAGATGTCCAGCCCACGCAGGCCCAGCTCGTAACCGACCTGCTTGGTGTACAGGTATTCGTCACGCGAAATCGAGTGGCCACCCCAGCACACGACAAGATTCGGGTCGCTGGGCTGCAGGATGCGCGCATTGCGCAGCACGCCGAACACCGCATTGGTGATGCCGTCGGAGGTCTCCAGGTCGGAGGCGTATTCCGGCCCCAGCTCGATGGCCATATAGGCAAGGTCGCGCACCACCGAGAACAGCAGCTCGGCGATACCACGGATGATCTCGCCATCAACGAAGGCCACCGCCGGCGCATTGCTCAAGTCGATACGGACACCGCGATCCTGCTGGGTCACCTGTACATCGAAGTCCGGATACAGATCGCGCGCAGCGCGCGGGTCGTCCGAGGCGCTGCCACTGGTCAGCACCGCCAGCGCACATCGCCGCAGCAGTTCATGCATGCCGCCGCCGGAAGCGTCGCGCAACCGCGCCACTTCTGCCCGCGACAACACATCCAGACCACCGCGCGGATAAATACGTGCGTCCTGCACCGGCAGCGCCCTCGCTGCCACCTCATTCTTGGTCATTTCCACAACTGCTCCTTCCTCTTTGGCGATCGACTTTAGCGCTCCCCCCATTAAAAAGAAAACGGCCGGGTTACCCCGGCCGTGTTGGGGTTTCATGCGGTGCATGAAACGGTCAGGGCTGGTTGCGGGTGGCCAGGTGGAGCGCCCCCTGCGCGGGGCCCCGGGTGTTCCCCTCGGGGGGGGCGGTGGGGGGCGGCGG
>NZ_JBRREG010000066.1:0-27925 GCF_056760155.1 Stenotrophomonas sp. STEN022 | reverse complement strand
CCCGCGCGCCCCCCCCGCCCTCGCCGCGGCTCGCCCTCCCCGCCCCCCCCCCCCCCCCCCCCCCCCCCCCCCCACTACCTGGCTTCTGCGTGATCAAAAAATCACCAGTTCCTGCAAAGGCTTGGCGCGCAAGGCTTGTGCGAGCTTATCCACAGCTTGTGTAACCGTCAGGGCACAGCCTGTGTGGACAACACAGTGCCCGTGTAGTGCCGAGCCATGCTCGGCAGGGGACTTGCCGGTACTGCGTCCGAAAGTTCACCGGCTTCGCGGCTCACGCCGCTCCTACAACAAGGCGCTGCCAGGTTCCTGCATGGCGAGCAGTGCAGGCTGCAAACCGCGGAAAATCCGCTCCAGCCGCTCGGCCCAGGCCTGCTGGCCTTCAGCATCAGCAATCAGATCCTGGCGGATCTCCAGTTCCACATGCACCAGTCCACGGCCTTCGCCATGCACCGGCACCGCGTAGTCGCTGCTGCTGTTGACCGAATACGGCTGGTTGTCGCCAACCACCAGGTCGCCTTCCTTGCGTAATGCCTGCAGCAGCGCATGCGCGAAGCGGGTGTCCTGGTGATAAAGCACGCCGACATGCCAAGGGCGCTGGGCGCCGTTCATTGCCGGGGTGAAGCTGTGCATCATCACCAGCAAGGTCGGCATGCCGGCATCGCGGCGACGGTCGAGCTCGGCGTCGATCCGTGCATGGTAGGGCGCGTGGATCGCATCAATGCGCTGCTGGCGTTGCTGTGGATCAAGACCGCGATTGCCGGGAACAGCAGTGCCATCGCTGACTTCCGGAATCAGCGTCGGCGATACCAATGGCCGGTTACAGTCGATCAGCAGCCGCGAATAGGTCTGTTCAATGGCCCAGGCATCCAGGCGCTTGGCCAAGGCGCGGGTGGTGCCGGCAATGCCGATATCCCAGCCGATATGGCGGTCCAGTTCAGCCTGCGGCAGACCAAGGTCCTGCAATACCTGCGGCACGCGCTGGCCGGCATGGTCGGCCAGCAGCAGGAACGGTGAAGTGCCGCGCGGGTTGTGAACAGTGAAGACCGCCGGATCATCGGCACCGAGCAGTGGGGCGACGCCTTGCAAGCCTGAGTCAGCCACGCGGACGCCCATCCAGATGGTGTTCGATCATCCACAGGCCAGCCCACAACTTCGCGTCCAGCTCGTAGCCTTCGCCCATTTTCTCCACCAGCCAGGCTGCAGCGCGTTGGCGCGGGATGCTGTGCACGGTGATGTCTTCGCTGGCATCGCCGCCGCCGTCGCCGACCTTGCGCAGGCCGGTGGCACGCACGAAGGCGATCTTCTCGCTGCTGGCGCCGGAGGAAGTGGGGCCGATCATCAGCACTTCGGCGTGGTCGGCGGTCCAACCAGTCTCTTCTTCCAACTCGCGTACGGCTGAAACCTCGATGGATTCACCTGCATCGATATCGCCAACCAGCCCGGCCGGCATCTCGATGGTGCGCGCCTGCAGTGGCACGCGGAACTGCTCGACGAACAGCACTTCATCATCGGGGGTGACTGCGATGATGATCGCAGCCAGCCCGCCAGCATGGGTGCGCTCGCTGTACTCCCAGGTGCCGCGCACCAGCATGCGCTGGTACTTGCCTTCGTAGACGACGCGGGGTTCAGCAGTGTTCTGGCTCATGCGAACTCGTTGGCTGGAGTGGAAGGGGATTGCAGGCCGGCTGCAGTCATCAGCCGGCGCCGGGTCATCGGGCCAAAGCGCAGCGCCTCACACAACCCGCCAAGCATGTCGCCGTCGCCATTGGCGCGCACGAAACCGCCTGCGGCATTGTGCAGCGGGGCGTTCAGGGCAACCGTGGTCAGCTGGCGGAACAGGAGTGCTTGCTCGCGCTGCTCACGCAGCCGCACCGCCATCGTGGCTGCGCCACGCAGGCGCAGGAACGGTACTTCGTCGATGCGTTCGAGCAGGGCATCCATGCTGCCGAAATGGGCCAGCAGCACTGCCGCCGATTTGGCGCCAATGCCGGAGACGCCGGGGATGTTGTCGACTGCATCGCCGCACAGGGCCAGATAGTCGGCCACCTGGTGCGCATGCACACCTTGCCGCGCCTTCACCCCGTCCGCGCCCCAACGCTGATTGCGGGCGTAGTCCCACTGCTCGTCGTGTTCCAGCAGTAGCTGTGACAAGTCCTTGTCGGCCGAGACGATGACGCCGCGCAGGCGACCACGGCTGGCGTGCAGGGCACTGCCGATCAGGTCGTCAGCCTCGTACTCGCGGTCGGCCAGTACTTCCAGCCCCAGCGCAGCGCACAGTGCCTTGCAATGGGCGAACTGGCGGCGCAGTTCATCCGGGGCCGGATCACGGTTGGCCTTGTAGGCCGGATACAGCGCGTGGCGGAAACAGCTGTCCAGCGCTTCGTCGAAAGCCACGGCGATGTGCTGCGGGCGCTCGCGCTCCAGCAGGTCGAGCAGGAAGCGGGCAAAACCGTGAACTGCGTTCACCGGCCAACCCTGCGCATCCTGGAACTCGTCGGGGATCGAGTGCCAGGCGCGGAACACATACAGGCTGGCGTCGATCAGGTAGAGCGGCTGCAGTGGAGCATTGGCAGCATTCACGGCTGCCAGTCCTGCAGCAGCGCTGCCGGATCGGGCCGTTCGCGGTCAGGGACGGCGATCTTGGGCGTGCCGATATGGATGAAACCGACGATCTGCTCGTTGCTGGCCAGGCCCAGATGGCGGGCGACCTCCGGGTCGCTGGCCATCCACGCGGTCAGCCACTGTGCGCCGAAGCCGCAGCCCTGCGCCGCCTGCAGCAGCGCGAAGCAGGCGCAGCCGGCGGTGAGCAACTGCTCCTGTGCGGGCACCTTGGGGTTGTCCTGCAGGCGGGCAATCACGGTGATGATCAGCGGTGCATGCGAGAAACGTTGGCGGTCCTTCTCGACCGCCGCTTCGGATGCATTGGGGTCGCGCTGGCGGCTGCGCTGGGCCAGGAATTCTCCCAGGGCGTGGCGGGCCTCGCCCTGCAGGCGCAGGAAGCGGAACGGCACCATCTTGCCATGATCCGGCACGCGTACCGCCGATTGCAGCATGCGCAGCACGGTGGCGGAGTCCGGCGCAGGCTCGCCCAGTTGCAGGGAGGGCACCGAATGGCGCTGATCCAGCGCTTGCAGGAAGCAGTTGTCGGACATGGGTCACGGGGGCTGAGGCGGCTATTGATTATAGACGCCGCCGATGTACCTGCCCCTTCGCGCTTGCCGGGGTCAGTTTTGTGCGCTGCGTTGTGTGCCCTGAACAAACCGTGGGTCGCTAATAAACGCTGACACGCTTAGCATTGCTGGTATTGAGGCGAAGCGATCATGAGGTGGGAAATGCGCACTGCATCACTTACCCTGTTCATCTTCTCCGCCTACCATGCGCGTGCGGATTCAGGGGCCGCGTCTGCATTTCCTAAACCGTTTATCAGAAGAGCAGCGCCTGGAAGGGTGTGGAGCCTTTGCGCATGATGTCCAGTCCGCATCCCGCCGGTCAGCCCGGTCGTAACCAGAACCTGCTTGGCGTGGCCCGCGAGGCTGCCTTGCCTGTGCTGTCACAGGCTTTTGCCAAGGTGCTGGCGGGGTTTGATGACGCCTTGTTCGACCGCGCCGAGACGGCTGGCCCGTCGCAGCTGGCGTTCCTGGATGGCATGCGCGAGCTGCGTCGCCGCCGCGATGAAATCTCCCGTCGCTTCGACTCGCACCTGCAGCAGGCCTGGGCCGCGCTGGAAGCCGGCACACCGCAGTCGGCTGAAACCGTGCTGGCCGGGCAGAGCGACGGCGGTCTGAGCCTGGTCCCCGAACACATTCTTGAGTCACGCTTGGCCGTGCGCAATTTTGCCACCGTGCTGCTGCGCGACTGGAAGCAGGTATTGCTGCGCATCGATCACCGCTTGGCCTGGGTGGCCGGGGTGGCGGCGCTGGATGCCGATACCAACCCGATCGGCCCGGAGCACATTGGTGTTGCCGTGCACGAGGCGTTCTATACCTGTGACCTGGCCGCGGAAGTACGGCTGGTGCTGTTCAAGTTGTGCGAGCGTGAGTTTGCTGCCGGTATCGGCAAGCTGTACGAGGCAGTGGACGAGCGCTTGGCCCAGGCCGGTGCCGCGCCGGAGATCGCCTCGCCACGCCGCTCCAGCCAGCAACGGCCGTCGGCCGAGCAGCTGGCACAGGCCGCGCAGGAAGAAGACGACGGATTTGACCCTGGCCACGCGCCGATGTGGGCGCGACGCTTTTCCGAGCGCTGGAGCCAGCGCCGCGGCAGCATGGCAGGCCAGGCTGCCGCACAGGCTGCGGCGGGCTTCGAGGCCGAACAGGCCTTTGGCAATCCACAGAACATGGTGCTGGAAGCACTGCACGAACTGCTGGCGCAAAGCCGGCAGACCCGAGAGGGCGCAGCGGGGGCTTCTGCGGACGCGGGGCAGGGCGGTGCTGGCTATCAGCGCTCCCTGAACCAGCGCGAGATGATGTCGGTGTTGTCGCTGTTGCAGGCCACGCCCAGCGCAACCTTGCGTGCGGCGGTGGGTGAAGACGGTGAATCGCTGGCGCAACGGCTCAAGAGTGAAGTGCTGTCCGGTGCCACACGCCTCGGTGTGGATCCGCAGCAGGCGCACCTGGACCCGCAGGACGAGGATGCCATCGACCTGGTCGGCATGCTGTTTGACGTGATGCTGGACGAGCGTGATCTGGAAGGCCGCTCACGCGAGCTGATTGGTCGGCTGGTGGTGCCTTTCGTCAAGGTCGCCATGCTCGACCGGCGCATGTTCGTGCAGAAGACCCATCCGGCACGCAAGCTGCTCAATTCGCTGGCCGAGGCCTGCGAAGGCAATGCCGGTGAAAGCCAGGCCGAGCGCGCGCTGATGGGCAAGGTCGAAGAAATCATTGAACGGCTGACCGCCGAGTTCAACGAAAACCTGGCGATCTTCCTGACGTTGGAAGAAGAATTCCGCGACTTCCTGGCCCAGCATCGGCGCCGGGTTGAGATCACTGAACGGCGTGCGGCGGAAACCCAGCGCGGCCAGGAAAAACTGGAAGTCGCACGCAACCGTGCCGCTGCCGAGCTGGACAAGCGTGTTGCCGACGCGACCCTGCCCAAGGCCATAGCAGATTTCCTGCGCCAGCCCTGGAATCACCATCTCACCCTCACCTTGCTGCGCGAAGGTGACGAAGGCGAGGGTGTGACCGAGGCCTTGAAGCTGGCCGACGACGTACTGGAAGAAGTGGTCGAGGCGCGTCGTCATATCGTCGGCAAGCCGTGGCTGCAGTCCTGCCAGCCGGGCCTGCGGAAAGTGTTTGCCAGTGTTGGCCTGCATGGCGATGGCGGCACCACCGCGATCGATGCCTTGCACGACACCTTGCAGTCCATCGCCGAACTGCGCCCGGAACTGGAACGGGCGCTGCCGGAACTGCCACAGGTTGCCCTGCCGACGCCGCCAGCGCCGGAAACGCCGGCCATCGAGTTTGGCAGCGCGACCAAGGCCGAAGACTTCGACGACACTGATGCCGAGCGTTTCCGCCGGATGGAGATTGGCACCTGGCTGGATTTCATCGACAAGGACGGCAAGATGCAGGCCGGCAAGTTGTCGTGGGTGAGCCCGATCTCCTCGCGGCTGCTGTTCGTCAACCGTCGCGGCATCCGCTTCTGCGTGGCCTCGCCGGAAGAACTGGCGGTGATGGTGCGCTTGGAGCGGCTGCGTCCGCACGTGGATGACGGCGCCTTCGACAGCGCCATGCAAGGTGTGATCGACCGCCTTGAGCCGCAGGGCGCGACACACTGATCGCAAACCGGCAGGCCAAGGCCTGCCGCACAGGGCACCGGCTTTGCTAGGATCCGGCGGTTGATCCGCTGCGCATCGAGGACTGGAATGGCCGTAGATGTCTTGGTATTGAAGGAAACCGCTGAGGGCGAGCGACGCGTTGCCGCCACGCCGGAAACGGTGAAAAAGCTTGTTTCAGCCGGCGCGCAGGTACACCTGCAGGCCGGCGCGGGTACGGCCGCGGGCTTCCCCGATCAGGCCTATGTGGATGCTGGTGCTCAGCTGGGTGACGGTTTGGAAGGCGCGGACCTTGTGTTGTGCGTACAGGCGCCATCCTTGTCCACCATTGCCCGCCTGAAGACTGGGGCGGTGTTGGTGGGCGGTGTGCAGCCTGAAGCCGACCCCGCGCGCGCGGCTGCGCTGCAGGCGCGGCAGCTGCTGACCTTTCCGCTGGAACGATTGCCGCGTACCACCCGTGCGCAGGCGATGGATGTACTCAGCTCGCAGGCCGGCATGGCCGGTTACAAGGCGACCTTGATCGCCGCGCAGTTGGCACCGCGCTTCTTCCCGATGCTGACCACCGCCGCCGGCACTATCCGTCCGTCCAAGGTGTTGATCGTTGGCGCCGGTGTTGCGGGCCTGCAGGCCGTTGCCACCGCCAAGCGCTTGGGTGCTGCGGTCGAGGGCTTCGATGTGCGCCCGGAAACCCGTGAGCAGATCGAGTCATTGGGCGGCAAGTTCCTGGACCTGGGTGTCAGCGCAGCGGGTGAGGGCGGCTATGCCCGGCAACTGACCGACGACGAGCGTGCCGAGCAGCAACGTCGTCTGGCCGAACATCTGAAAGGCGTGGATGTGGTGGTCTGCACCGCGGCGGTGCCGGGGCGTCCGGCGCCGAAGATCGTCACCGCGGCGATGGTGGCGGGCATGCGCCCGGGCAGCGTCATCGTCGATCTGGCGGCTGAAACCGGCGGCAACTGCGAAGCTACCCAACCGGGGCAAACCATCGAGGTTGGGGGGGTGACGGTTGCTGGTCCGCTCAACCTGGCCAGCATGGGCGCGGTACACGCGAGTGAGATGTTCGCGCGCAACGTCTACAACTTCGTGGCCCTGTTCCTGAAGGATGGCAGGTTGTCATTCGACTGGAACGATGAGTTGTTGGCCAAAACGGTATGGCCACAGCGCCCGGCTGGCGGTGAGATCCCGCCGGTCTGACCGGCAGGGAGGGGTAGAGCCGAGCCATGCTCGGCTGAAGCCTCGCCGACAGACCTTGTGGGAGCGGCGTAAGTCGCGAAGCCAGCTATCCGTCGGGATACAGGCTGGTCCGTAATTTCATTGACGTCAACTTCGCAGCTTACGCCGCTCCCACAATGGCGCTGGTATTGCTTGGACAGCCCCTGCCGAGCATGGCTCGGCACTACAGGGCTGGATCGGCCCCGGCTTTAGCCCCTCGCCCGCATGCGGGAGAGGGGTTGGGGTGAGGGCGGCTTTTTGCTGCGGAAGGAAGCCTCTGCCGAGCATGGCTCGGCACTACGGGCCGGATCAGCGCGGGGAGCGAGCCGCTGGCGGGTTGGCCTGCACCCATCGCCGGCGCTGTTCCGGGCTCATCCTGTTCCATTGCTCGCGCAGCTGCTGGCGCCGGTCCTTGTCCATGCCGCGCATCTTGTCGAACAGCGCCTGCGCATCGCGGCGCTGGTCGGGTGACATGTTCTCGAAGCGGTGCATGCCGCGTCGGGCCTGCTCGCGCTGCTCCGGTGTCATCTGTTGCCAGCTGCGGGCATGCTCGTAGTTGCGCAGGCGGCGCTCGGGGGAGGAGCTGTTCCAGCGATCACGTACCGGCGCGATCAGGGTCTCGCGCTGGGCAGGGGTCAGCTGATCCCATTCGGGTAGCTGCTGTTGGGCGGTTGCCGGGGCGCTGGCACAGATCAGCAGCAACGGCAGTAGCAGGTAGGGCAGTCCGTTCTTCATCGTCGTCATTCCATCGCCAGATTGTCGGAGCCCAGCCACAGGTAGAGCTCCGGGCTTTCGTCGAACAGCAAGCTATCGTCGCCAGCGTCGGCACTCTGGCTGGCAATCGGGGGTGCGGCAGGCGGCTGCGCGCTGTGGTTGAACTGCATTGCCACCGGCACGGCCAGCAGCGCCGAGCAGGCGGTAGCCAGCCACCAGCGATGGCGGCGCCATACCGATGGCGTTCTCGCCATGCTGGCCTGCTGACGGGCCTGTCGCAGCCGCGCAAGGGTAGCTGGGGACAGCGCGGCATCGGCCTGCTGCTGCAGCTGTCGGGCCTGATGGTCGAATGCTTCGGGTTGTGTGGGCAGGCGGTTCACCGCGTGGCCTCCAGTTGTTTCTGCAAAGCGTCGCGGGCACGCGACAGGTGGGTTTTTACCGAGCCTTCCGAGCAGCCCATGGCCTTGGCGGTAGTGGACACGTCCAGTTCCTGCAGTACCCGCAGGCTGAAGGCCTCGCGCTGGCGGGCCGGCAGCCGCCGCAATGCCTGGACCAGCTGGGCATAACTGTGTTGCTGTTCATGGGTCTGCGCCGGACCGGGTGCTTCATCGGCCCAGTCGATGGTGCCGTCCTGGTCGTGCTCTTCCTGGGGCGCCCAGAACTTCAGGCGAAAGCTGCGGCGGCGCTGCAGGTCGATGATGCGCCGGCGCAGGATGCTCCAGAACAAGGCCGTCCATTCCTCCGCGGGCCGCTCGCGGTAGCCCAGCATGCGCTCCATGGCGTCCTGTACTGCATCCAAGGCATCGTCGCGCTGGCGCAGGCCGGCTTCGGCGAAACGGAACGCGCGCGGCCCGATGCCCGCCAGGAACGCGTCCAGCGAGGCGGGTACAGCAACAGGCGGCATCAAGGGTGGGCTGGTCACCAGCACAGGGTAGCGTCCCGGTCGTGGTCTCTGGGAGTAATAACGCGCGGGTGCGGAATCGGTTGACAACGCAACGGTCGCGCCGGCTTCGGCCACATGGTTATGATGCCGGACAGGCGCTTCCAGCCTCGGAGAGACCAAGCAATGAGCGACGGGTTCGTAGCGTTGTACATCTTCATGCTGGCAGCGATTGCCGGCCACGTGATCATCTCGCGGGTGCCGGTGATCCTGCACACACCGTTGATGTCCGGTTCCAACTTCATCCACGGCATCGTGCTGATTGGCGCGATGGTGGTGCTCGGCCACGCCGATACCACGCTGGAGAAGGTCATCGGCTTCATCGCCGTGGCCCTGGGTGCAGGCAATGCGGCCGGTGGCTATGTGGTGACCGAGCGCATGCTGGACATGTTCAAGAGTTCGAAGAAGCCGGAAGGGAAGGACAAGTGAGTTCACCTGCCGGTAGTACAGACAGATCCTCGATCAGCGCACGGCAGGTTTTCCAGTGGCTCAGCTACCTGCAGTATCCAGCCTTGCTGGTGGCGTTCGCCTATGCGGCACGGCCGTTGTTCAATGGCATGCACGGTGCGCTCGACGCCTACAACAGCGCGCTATTGTATGCAGGCGTTGGCGTCGGCATGTCCTCGCTGCAGGACCCGGCCAAGACCCAGAACAAGATGTCGAAGCGAGTCTGGGAGGACCCGCGCAAGGGCGGCCTGATGCTGTGGCTGATCAGCGCGCAGGCCCTGTTGCCGATCGTACTGGGATTGCTGGGTGCCGCCCTGGCGCCAACCACGGCGCTATCGCAGTTGGCACTAGGTATGGTGGCGTTCGGGCTGGGCATGATCGGGCTGCTGAAAACCGCCATTGAAATGCGCGAACACCATCGCCTGGACAAGCAGTCTCCTCGCCATACCGACACGGCTCTGGAGGCCGGTGCATGAGCATATCGATCCTGGTCAATACGAGTTACCTGGTCGCTGCCACGCTGTTCCTGCTGGGCCTGCAGCGCATGGCCTCGCCCAAGACCGCACGCAGCGGCATCCAATGGGCCGGCGCGGGCATGTTGATCGTCACTGCGGCCACGTTCTTCCTGCCGGGGCTGCACAACATCGCGCTGATCGCCGTGGCCTTGGTGCTCGGCACCGGGCTGGCCTGGGTATCGGCCAAGAAGGTTGCCATCACCGACATGCCGCAGATGGTGGCGCTGTACAACGGCATGGGCGGTGGTTCGGCCGCGGCGATTGGCGCAGTGGAGTTGCTGCGCTTTTCCGAGTTGGCCAACCGCGACACCAGCCATTGGAGTGCGCAGGCCATCGCCGACCTGTCGGCACGGTTGCCGTCGAACACGGTGCTGGCGCTGGCGGTGATCGGTTCGGCGATCGGTGCGGTGTCGCTGTCCGGTTCGATCATTGCCTGGGCCAAACTCGACGGTCGCTTGGACAAACGCGTCACCTTCCCCGGGCAGCAGGTTTTCAATCTGCTGATTGCGGTGACGACGGTGGTGCTGGGTGTGTGGGCGGCGGTAAGCCTGCAGCCACTGGCGATCATCAGCTTCTTCGCGGTGGCGCTGGCGCTGGGTGTGCTGATGACGCTGCCGATTGGCGGCGCCGACATGCCGGTGGTGATCTCGCTGTACAACGCCTTCACCGGTCTAGCCGTGGCGTTCGAAGGTTATGTGCTGGGCAACGAGGCCTTGATCATCGCCGGCATGATGGTTGGCGCAGCCGGCATCCTGCTGACCCGATTGATGGCCAAGGCGATGAACCGGCCGATCAGCGGTGTGCTGTTCTCCAACTTCGGTGGTGGCGGCCAGGGCGCGGAAATCAGCGGCTCGCAGAAGCCTATCGAGGCGGCGGATGTGGCGGCGATGATGGCCTTCGCCGAGCGCGTGGTGATCGTGCCTGGCTACGGCATGGCGGTGGCGCAGGCCCAGCACAAGATATGGGAGCTGGCGCAGCGCCTGATCGAACGCGGGGTCAAGGTGAAGTTCGCGATCCACCCGGTGGCCGGGCGCATGCCCGGTCATATGAACGTGCTGCTGGCCGAAGCCGGCGTGCCGTATGACCTGATCGCCGACATGGACGATATCAATCCGGAGTTTGCCAACACAGACGTCTCGCTGGTGATCGGTGCCAACGACGTGGTCAATCCGGTCGCCAAGACCGACCCGACCAGCCCGATCTATGGCATGCCGATCCTGGATGTGGTCAATTCGAAAAACACCATCGTCATCAAGCGCGGCAAAGGTACCGGTTTTGCCGGGATCGAGAACGCGCTGTTCTACGCGGACAACACCCGCATGTTGTACGGCGATGGTGCCGAAGCGGCCAGCGCCCTGGTCAGTGAACTCAAGGCGCTGGACGGCGGACATTGAAGCCGGAGGGTGGTGGTCAGGAGGCCACCGCCCATTCCAGCATCTGCGGTCCGGTGACGGCATGGATCGGCGGCATCAGTTCGGGAGCGGCCAGTGCATTGTCCTGTACCTGCTGACCGCGCCTGGCGGCGGTGGTGGTACAGCCGAAGGCATGCTTGAACGCCCGGCAGAACGCGCTTTCGCTTTCAAAGCCCAGAGACTCTGCGATCTCGCACACTGACAGGCTGGTATTGCAGACCATATCCAATGCGCGTTGGTTGCGCAGGCGCGCGGCATACTCACTCGGCGTCTCGCCAAAGACCTCGCGATAGATCCGGATCAGGTGCGTGGGTGAGTAGTTGGCCACCGCTGCGAGGCTGATCAGGTCCAGGCGGGTCTCGATGGTGCAGCGGATCAGGTGCTGCACGCGCAACAACCGCAGCATCGTCTGATGGCGTCGCAGCACAGTGCGACCACTGCAGCGCTCGAGCTGCATCTGCATGGGCTGCTGGCGATCGACCAGCGCATCACGGAGCAACCCCAATTTATAGGCGGCGTCGCCGGTAGCAGGGTTGTGCTTGAACCAGCGCGGCCGGCACAGGTGCACGACTGCGCGCGCCAGTTCCCTGTCGCAGGTCAGTTCACGGGGTATCAGGCAGTTGATGATGGATGCGGTGGACTTTGGCGGTTTCTGCCAGAGTGCTGCCGGGGCGGCAATGCATAGCCACCAGCCATGCTCGCGGGTGATGTGACGCAGGCTGCCGTCCATCCAGAGCTGCAGTTGGTGCGTGCCAAGCTGCCATGGCAGATCGCCATTGCTCAGCTCCAACGTGCCGTCCAGCACCAGGGTGACGCTGATCCAGCCAGCAGGAATGCTCAGCCGCCCACCTTTGCCGCGGCCGCTGATGGCGTGGATGCTGTCCGGACGTTGCGTGGACAGATCGAGTGACTGTGAACCCTGAACCAGATGATGTTTGATACCCATCGCACCTTCCCCCCCAAAGTGTCTGTGTGAACGGACGGCGTGCGCGGTGTCGCGTTGTGGACCTTTTGCGCTGTGCAGCCGGTGTTCCGCCGCCCGCCGTTTGAGCTTTTTGTGGAGCTCTGCTCATTTCAGACGCAGGCGATGGCCGAGTACCTCACCTGCAAACGTTAAAAAGGTGCCCCGCTGTGCTCAGGCCTTGCTGAATCGGGGACATGAAAGCGATGGCGGCAGCACACACGCGCTGCTGCGAACTCTCCTGGAAAGGAGCGGAGCGTCTGGAGCCATCGGGAGGTGCTGCGGCGTTCCGCTACTGATCGTGATAAGCGCAGCGAGCAGGCTTCAACAGACGAGAACGTAGAGTTCAGGCAGGGGGGATGTTGCTGGAGCTGTATTCATGCGATCGGTGTGGCGATGGGGTGAGGCGATGCACCACTATGCCGTGCCGGACAGATGCCGCGGCAGAAGGAGTGTCACGATGGTCAGGTCATGCAGGGCTTGGCTAAAGCGCCGGCATATCTGGAACAGTAAGCGCTGTTAATAGATATCTAGCTCACCGACAACTTCGGCCAGTTTGGCGTCTCCGGGTGCAGGACTGCATGTGGCGAGGGTTGGCAGGGCAGATCTGCCATTCCGGCGAGCTTGGCTTGCAGTACAGGAGAACGTTTGTTTGAAGGAGCGACAGAACGCGCTCTCGGTCTCAAAGCCCAGTGCGTCGGCTATTTCACAGATTGAAAGGTCGGTAGTACATACCAGTTCCCATGCGCGCTGCAATCGCAGGCGGCTGGCATACTCAAATGGGGTTTCGTCAAATACTTCGCGATAGATGCGAATGAGATGAGGTGGTGAATAGTTGGCAATGGCCGCCAAGCTGTTGAGGTCCAATCGCGCGTCCATGTTGCAGCGGATCAGGTGCTGCACGCGCAATAGCCGAAGCATGGTCTGGTGACGTCGCAATGCGGTGCGGCCACTGCAGCGATTGAGCTGGCTGTGCAGTGATTGCTGTCGTTCTATCAGGACGTCCCGTAGCACCGACATGCCATCCACTACGGCAGTGGTGTCGCGATCGTTGTCGAAGCAACGGCGCCGCGCCATGTGCAGCACGGCGCGCGCGAGCTCCCGGTCGCAGTTGATTTCGCGCGGGATAAGGTGGCTGCTGATTGTCGGTACGCTGGGTAGCTGCTCCCATAGTGCGGCAGGTGCAGCGATACACAGCCACCAGGCATAGCTGCGACTGGCAAGGCGCAGTTCGCCTTCTAGCCATAGCTGCAGCTGATGGGCACCTAGTTGCCACGGAGCATCGCTGCTAGCGACTTCCAGAAGCCCTGTCAGTACCAGGCTGACGCTTGTCCAGCCGGCAGGAATGAGTAGGCGGGCGCCGCGTCCGTGGCCGGTTGTGGCGTGCACGCTCGCGCCAGCGTGGCTGGAGAGGTCCAAGGATTGAGAGCCATGTAGCAAATGATGCTGAATTCTCACTTCGTCTTCACTGCCTTATCGGTCGGAACGAGTGGGAAGTAAAAATTTCGTTTGAGCAGCCGTAGCTCTGATCGCGATGGAAACATCGCATGGCTATTGGAGTCTGGCAACGAGAACCGAAATTTCAGAACGGCGGCCTGAGGGCCTTTGCCGAAAAAAATGCCCGGCAGGTGCCGGGCAGGTTCGGGGCCGACCATCGTGCCCGTTGACTTTGGGCTGAGTAGGGTCTGACCTGTGCAGAGAGAAGAGTGACTTACCAAGTCCCCGAACAGGTCCTATGCTGCTTGCTGGCGTCAAGTGAATGACATGCGTGCGTTTGCGCTTGGATTGTCAAAAAGCAAGATTCTGCCGTGATCTGGATGGATTCTTTTGCAACCATCGGGGGCTTTGATGCAGGTTGAGCTGGCAAGGGCGCTGGAGGATCTTCAGCAGGGTCGACAGCGGGCGGCGGAAGCCGCAATGCGTCGAATGCTCGACCAGACGCCGGGCTTTGCTCCGGGAATGGAGGTGCTGGCAATGGCCCTCGCAGGGCAGGGCCAGGTGCAGGAGGCGCGCAGCTGGTTTTTCAAGGCCGCGGAGCTGCAGCCGGGGTCGCTGAGTACGTGGATGAACCTGGGCAATGTCTGCCTCGAAAGCGCGGATGCACACGCTGCGGGTGCGGCGTTTGAACGCGCGCGCGCGCTGGGCGCTGACGATGTGGCCTGGCTGTTGGGTTATGGCTTGGCGCTGCTGGGACAGGCGCGCTTTGACGATGCCAGCAAGCTATTGAACGCCGCCTTGATCAGGGAGCCTGATGCGGTCGATGTGCGTCTGGCATACGCGCAGAGCCTTGCGGAACTGGAGCGGTTCGAGGAGCTTGCTCAGTGCCTGCAGCCATTGAATGCGGCATCCTTGAGCCTCGGTGAACGGCGGGCGTTGGCATGGTTGCTGGCCCAGGCGGGCTGCGACGACCGCGCGCAGGAGTTATACCGAGAGGTGTTGGCAGAGGCGCCCGATTCGACGGAGGCGAGGATTCAGTTCGCGCTGTTGCTGGAACGATTGAATCGCGTGGAGGAGGCGAGCCAGATGCTGCAGGCCGTTGCTCCCGCGCACGGACCTGACGGCTCAGGAATGTTTGAACTGGCCTGTGCGCGTGTACTGCGTCGACAGCAACAGCAGCAGCTTGCCATCGAGCAACTGGTGGAGGGGCTGCAGCGGCAAATTGTACCTGCGATGCAGGCGCAGCTGCAGTTCGAACTGGCCCGCAACCATGATCAGCTTGGGCAGGTGGAACAGACGATGCTGGCACTGGCCTCTGCGCATGAGGCGGCGAGCAGCGCCTTCCTCCAGCGTACACGCGGTGGCCAGGCGCCGCCAGTTCTGGATTGGTTGCAGCAGCGGCTGCAGCAGCCCGCGCCAGCCAGCTGGGTGCAGCGTTCGGCGGATCAGGTGCTGCCCGATGACCCGGTCTTTCTTGTCGGATTCCCGCGCTCCGGAACCACACTGTTGGAGCGGATACTGGATGCGCATTCAGATCTGGATGTCCTGGATGAGCGGCCCGCATTGGAGGTGGCGATAGAGAGCCTGCGCAGTTCACCGGGCTGGCGCAGCGACGATCTTGGTGCCGCATTGGACGCGCTTGCGCCCGATGAGATAGATGCGGTGAAGCGGCGCTATTGGGATGAGGTGAAGCGCCACGTCACGCCAAAGCGGCGATTGGTCGACAAGTATCCGCTGACCATGACGCGCCTGCCTTACGTGGCGCGTTTGTTTCCGGCGGCGGATTGGTTGTTGCTGCTGCGACATCCATGTGACTGCGTGCTCAGCTGCCATATGCAGGCATTCGGTATCAATGGAGGTGCCTTGGCATTCGCCTCGCTGGAATCCACCGCACGGACTTATGCACAGGTCATGAGCTGGTGGCATGAGCAGCGGTTGCTCGTGCCAGCGCGCGTGCATGTGCTGCGCTACGAGGACATGGTCGCTGATCTGCCGCGGCAGCTGTCCGAGCTGATGGCTTTCCTGTCGCTGCCCATGCAGGAAAGACAGCTGTCCTTCGATAACCACGCCAGTGCACGCAGCCGCCGTATCAATACACCCAGTTACTCGCAGGTTGTGCAGCCACTCAACGCCGGTGCGGTAGGCCGGTGGCGCAACTACCGGGCTTACTTTGGTGAGCAGACCCTGGCGATACTCGAGCCGTGGGTGCAGCGGTATGGTTATACGCTGGACTGACGCTGCGGGAATCTCAAGTAGGTGGAGAGGATGTATTTGTCCTGCGCCGGCGATGCTTTGCCCTGATGCGCATACATCCAGTAGGGCGGGAACATGAGCAGTCGTCCTGCACGCGGAGCTACGCCGGTCTGCAAGCCGGGAAACCATGTTTCGCCGCCAGATTCGACGTCGTTGAGGTACCACAGGAAGACCAGATAGCGGTCGCACACCTCGTTGATCGAATCGAAGTGGGTCTGGAATTTTTCTTCGCCGCCGGCGCGGTAGCGCTTGAGGATGAGCGGGCTGAGCAGGGGGCTGTCAGGAATGGCAATCGGCAGGCCGACATCGGCGTTGTACCGTTGCAGGGCGCTACTGATCAGCTGGCGGAAGAAGCCGAGGAATCCCGCGTCGGAAAGGCGGCTCACGTCCAGCTCGGTCCAGGCGCTGTCATCGAGGCCTGGACGCACGCCACGGCCGTTGCGCTGCTGGAAGCGGGAAAGCGAGTTGAACGATTCGATCAGTTTGCCGCACATGTCCACCGGCAAGCTGTGGTCGTAGGTGCGGATGTAGTGAAGCAGGTTGCCGCCATGAACATCCGCTGCGGCAGCTGCCGCAGCGGATGCAGGTGTGGCTGGTTCAGACTCAGAAACGGGCAGTCCAGCGCATCCAGTAGTAACGGCCGATTGCATCGTAGGTCCGCATATCCGTCGAGGCGTTGAAGCCAGAATAGATCAACGGCGGCTGGCGGTCAGTAAGATTGCGCACGCCGATCTGGATCGAGCTGTTCTTCAGGTCCTCGAAGCGGTAGCCGATCTGCAGATCGGTCTGGGTGAAGGAAGGCACACGACGCTTGGCGACATAGCCCGGCTCGGTGACATCGGCCACATCAGGAGCTTCATACACGTGGTGCACGTAGCGGGTGGTCAGGCTGGCGCTGAGGTTGCCGCGCGACCAGCTGAGGTCGTTGAGGGCGCGCCAGCGGGCCATGTTGCCGAAGCCAGAAGAGGCATTGTCGACGAAGGTGCCGGCCAGACCCGAGCTCTGCGGAATACCCGGGAAGGCGCCGACGTTACTGCTGGGGTCACCCGACAGCAATTGGACGTCGTACTGGGCGAGATAGGTGGTATCCAGATTCCAGCTGAATTTGCCCCACGCGCCTTCGGGGAACGCGTAGCGGAAGCCGATGTCCATGCCGGAGGTCTTCAGTGTGCCGAAGTTGCCGGTGATATTGGTCATCTGGGCCACGTCGCCAGCGCTGTCGCGGACGAAGGTGTCGCAGAAGCGGCCGAAATTGAAGCACTGGTTGAGCAGTACGTTCTCGGGCAGGCTGGTAATGAACTTGTCCAGCTTCACACGCCAATAATCGGCAGTGACGCTGAAGCCTTCCAGCCAGCTTGGGCTGTAGACAAAGCCATAGGTAAGCACTTTGCCTTCTTCGGGGACCAGGTTGGCGTTGGCGACCTGGAACGATGTCACCTGATTGTTGCTCTGGCGGAAGGAGCCGTCGGTTGGTACGCCTGCGCAGGCGGTGGGATTGCCGCCCCTGTAGCCGTTGCACGGATCGGTATAGGTGCTGGCGCTCGGTACGGTGGGCGAGTACAGGTCGCCGATGGTGGGAGCACGGAAGACATCAGCGTAGGTGCCACGGACCAGCAGGTCGGAGAACGGCTTCCACTCCATGCCGATCTTGGAGTTGGTGGTGCCGCCAAAGTTGGAGTAATCCGAATAACGAGTGCCCAACGAGAAGTTCAGCTTCTCGGCGAATGGCATGTCCGACAGTACCGGAATGAGTGCCTCGGCGTAGATTTCATTGACGTCGAACTTGCCTGAGATATCGCCGAAGGTACAGGCTTCCTGTGTGATCTTGCAGACCGTTTCTCCGGGCGGAATGATGGTCAGGAAGTCACTGCTGGAACTGGCTGACTCCACGCGTCGTTCCACGCCCACAGCCAACGAAACAGTGCCTGCCGGCAGTTGAAACAGATCGCCGGTGACGTTGGCATTGAAGACCTTGAGGTCGTTCTCGTTGCTGCTATGAATGGTCGGGTTGATGAGTTCAAGCGCAGCAAGTTGTGCTTTACCTGCCGCAGTGTTTGGATCCGGTGCGGGGCCCATGAAGTTGACCGGCAGGCAGCCGGCGATAGCCGTTGCCGCGTTGCCTGGCGTACGCACACAGATCGGGTTGCCGGTGACCGGGTCGATCATCGATGGGCCCAATGCATCGGTCAGGCCAGGGCTGTACAGATAGCCGCGCACCGCGGATGTCTGTGGCGTGCGGCCGTAACCGTAGGAGGCATCCCATGACCAGCTGCTGTCGCCGAACGCACCACGCAGACCCGCGGTTATCTGGTAGGTCTCGGTTTCGAAACGGGTGGTACGAGTGGGGATGAAGTCACGCAGGCGCAGGCGGGCATCGGTGATGTCCACGCCAAAGGGGTTGTAGAGGCTGTCTTTGCTGATCGGAACGTTGTCCACCGCTGCACGGCCATCGAATGGCAGCGGGGCAATGAAGAACGATGATTCTGTACGCAGCCAGGAACCGAGCAGGAAGCCTTCGATGTTGTCGGTGAGTTGATAGGTGCCACTCATGAACAACGAGGTGCGTTCCTGCGGCGTCAGGTTCAGGTTGCCATCGGCCTGGAAGTTGTAAACATCCGTGTTGGGATTGAAACAACGGAAGTCGGACTTCGAGGAGCCCGGACGGCCGTCAATGCGGGTCAACGTTACGTTGGCGCCGCTACCGCAGTTGGGATCGCTCAGGTCTACCCCTGTTGCCGACGCGCGTGGTACCACATAGCGACCAGTCAAGATGCGGCTGGTACCGCCGATGCCCTTCTCGCCCGCATACAGTTGATAGGGTTGGCTGGAATAGGTACGGTCGGCGGCGCTGACCTGGTCTTCCTTGTCATAGCTGGCGCCCAGCATCAGGCGTCCCTTTTCGCCATGCAGGCCGAAGGTGGCATCAAACCGCTGTGTGTCGGCATCACCGCGCGAGGAAATGCCGTAGAAGGCACTGGCTTCCAGGCCTTCGAAATCCTTGCGCAGGATGAAGTTGACCACGCCGCCGATTGCATCGGAGCCATAGATGGCGGAGGCACCGTCTTTCAGCACTTCCACGCGTTCGATCAACGCCATCGGGATGGAGTTCACGTCCACCGCGCCATTGGCGTTGGAGATGGTGCCGATCCAGCGCTTGCCATCTACCAGCACCAACGAGCGGTTCACACCCAGGCCGCGCAGATCCACCGTGGCTGCGCCCGCGCCGCCGCCATTGTTGACCTGTGGGTTGGTTGCCGCGCCAGCGATAGCCGGGGTGCGCTGCAGGAACTCGCCGACGGTGGCAGCGCCTGAGCTCTCGATGTTCTGCCTGTCGATGGTGAAGACGGGGCTGGAGGTTTCCAGATCGGCGCGCTTGATGCGCGAGCCGGTGACCTGAATGCGGTCCAGGTTGGTGGCTTCTTCTTTGGGTGCGGTGTCCTGTGCGAGGACGCTGCCCGTCGCTCCCAGAGCAAGGGCGGCAGTCGAAATTGGTAGCAGTGCGAGGCGAACAGCTTGGCTCAGTGGCTGAATACTCACGTATGACTCTCCGCAAAGTGGTGCGAGGGAGTCACGAAATTACGAATTTTTAACTGCAACGAATGTGCGGATCCGGCCCTTGGCAATGTGCAAAAACTGACATTTGGTTTCAGTTGTCCATTCAGCCTCTCACCAGGGCTGTAACCAACCGGAACTCAGCGGGCCACGCGCCACGCCACCAGCAGCGCGAGGGCGAGCCAGATCAGCTCGCCCAGGCCATTGGCCAGCGACAGCAATGTCCAGGCGAAATGCGGACCCATCCGCAGCGCCGATTCCCAGGGCGTCAGCCCCATCGGACCGCCGACATAGGCTGCAGCAATGAGCCAGTTGGCGGCCACGGCGATCAGCAAGGTGGCGAGTACTGCGACAGCAATGCGCGCCGGGCCGGCACGGAAGGCGCCCAGACGCAGCATCCACGCCGCTTCCAGCGCAGCCAGCACAGCCATCCAGCCAGCCTGGGTGCCGGTGGCCAGGGCGGCAAACATCCAGGCAAGCGTCAGGGTGAGGCTTCCGAGCAGCAACAAAACAGGCCAGAGCCAGTGGCGGCTACGGCTGGCCGAGGTGGACACAGGCGACATGGGCATTCCCGAACAGATTCCGCAGCATAGCGTTTCAGCGGCGATGACGCCCAGTCGGATAAAATGGGGCCATTGCGGGTAGCCACCGCGTCCCCATATCCATCTACATGTATTCCCGTAGCAGTGAACCTGTCCATTTTGAGCGTGATTGCCCGGCCGTGATGGTGCCGCAGGGCGATAGCGTGACCTTGCCGGCCGGCAGTTATGGCTACATCACCCAGGCACTGGGTGGCAGCTATACGGTGTTTGTCGAAGGCAACCTCTTCCGTATCGCCGGCAAGGACGGCGACGCCATCGGCAAGGAGCCGCCGCCGGGGCTGGAACTGCCCGATGACGCTGGCGACGAGGATGTCGAGAAGCTGGTGTGGCAACAGCTGCGCACCTGCTTCGACCCGGAAATCCCGTTCAACATCGTCGACCTTGGGCTTATCTACGAAGTGGATATCAAGCACCTGGACGACGGCCAGCGCGAGGTCGACGTCAAGATGACCTTGACCGCACCGGGCTGCGGCATGGGCGAGATCCTGGTCGACGACGTGCGCAGCAAGCTGGAAATGATCCCGACCGTGGCCCAGGCCGACGTCGACCTAGTGTTCGACCCGCCGTGGGGGCGTCACATGATGTCCGAGGCGGCGCGCCTGGAAACTGGCATGCTGTAAGCCCGCGCCGGCGGCTGCCGGTGACGGTTTGTGCTGCACCCCCGCTGCCAGCGTGGCATCGGGGCTGTCCCATCCCGCAATCTGGAAGGAATTATCCGGTGTCCCAGTCTTCGTTGAGCTTCGATGTCACCCGTTCGGACCATCCGCGTAGCGCCGAGGAGCGCGCCAAAATCCTGGAAAAGCCGGGCTTTGGTCTGCACTTCACCGACCATATGGTGGCCGTACGCTGGGACAAGGACAGCGGCTGGCACAATGCGGCGGTAACGCCGTACGGCCCGATCTCGCTGGACCCGGCCGCTGCCGTGCTGCATTACGGCCAGGAAATCTTCGAAGGCATCAAGGCCTACCGTCACGCCGACGGTTCGGTGTGGACCTTCCGCCCGCAAGCCAATGCCGCCCGCCTGCAGCGTTCGGCGCGTCGCTTGGTGCTGCCGGAACTGCCGGCTGAGATCTTCGTCGAGTCGCTCAAGCAGCTGGTCGCGCTGGACAAGGACTGGGTGTCCGATGCCGACGAAGCCAGCCTGTACTTCCGCCCGTTCATGATCGGCGATGAAGCCTTCCTCGGCGTGCGCGGCGCGCACAAAGCGACGTATTACGTGATCGCCAGCCCGGCCGGCCCGTACTTCGCCAAGGGCGTGGCGCCGGTGGCGATCTGGTTGTCCACCGATTACGCGCGCGCTGCCAAGGGTGGCACCGGTGCGGCCAAGTGCGGCGGCAACTACGCGGCTTCGCTACTGCCGCAGCAGCAGGCGCAGGCACAGGGCTGCTCGCAGGTGCTGTTCCTCGATCCGGTCGAGGGCAAGTACCTGGAAGAACTGGGCGGCATGAACGTGTTCCTGGTCTACGGCAAGGAAAACAAGCTGGTTACCCCGGCACTGTCGGGCAGCATCCTGGAAGGCATCACCCGCGAATCGCTGCTGCAGCTGGCCCGCGACCGTGGCATGAACGTGGAAGAGCGCCAGGTCACCATCGATGAGTGGAAGCAGGGCGTCAGCTCGGGCGAAATCACCGAGGTGTTTGCCTGTGGTACCGCTGCGGTGATCACCCCGATCGGCCAGCTCAAGGGCGAAGACTTCTCGGTAGGCGATATCAACGCGCCGGCCGGCGAGGTCACCATGTCGCTGCGCAAGGAATTGACCGACATCCAGTACGGCCGTCAGCCGGACCGTCATGGTTGGTTGGTGCGCCTGGACGCCTGAGCATCCCTGCTCAGTTAAGTGAATTAACCCGCTGCGACCTGTTCGCAGCGGGTTTTTCTTTGTCCGGACACCTGCCCGTACAAGCCAGCAATACCAAGGGATGAGTAAATAGTCTTTACGAATCACTCACTTGCGTAAACGTGACGGAGCAACAGTTTCTGTTGTAACGCTCTTGTCATTGATTCAGCCGCCATTTACTGTCCGCCAACGGATCGGTAACAGGGGACTGGTTCGGGTAGTTCTACCCGGGCAGCAACCTCTTCGCATCTGGCAGGGCCCCGGGTAGGACCGATGCTGCGCAAGCAGCTTCCTCTCAATGCAGAAGGGCTCATCAATGTCATCCAAATCGCGCCGTACGCTCGTTCGTGGGTTGGTAGTTGTTGGCACTGCTTCGTTGTCGTCCCTGCTTCTGTGTGCGCCGGCCTGGGCCGGCGATGTGCATCTGGCCGGTCTGGATTCCGCGCCGACGCATCAGCGCTTCATCGTCAAATACCGCCAGGACAGCCGTCAGGCCGCAGGCGACGCGGCCCTGCAGAAGACCCTGGTCTCCGCTGCCCGCGCGCTGCCGACCCGCGCCGGCAAGAGTGTCGGCGTGCAGCACATGCGGCGACTGGCGGTAGGTGCGGATGTGGTCCGCGCCGATGCCAAGCTGGACCGTGTCGAAGCCGAAACGCTGATGCGTAAACTGGCCGCCGATCCGAACGTCGAGTACGTCGAAGTCGATCGCCTCAACACCATCCGCCTGACCCCGAATGACACCCGCTACGGCGAGCAATGGGGCTACTCCGGAACCTACGGCATCAAGGCCAACCAAGCCTGGGATGTCACCAATGGCGCCGGTTCGGTGGTGGCGGTGCTGGATACCGGCATCACCGCCCACAGCGACCTGGCCGCCAACCTGCTGCCGGGCTATGACTTCATCAACGACACCACGGTGTCCAACGATGGCAATGGCCGCGACAACGATCCCAGCGATCCAGGGGATTGGGTAAGCGCCAACCAATGCGGTGGCACCCATGCCGCGCAGGGCTCCAGCTGGCATGGCACGCATGTGGCCGGCACCATCGCTGCGGTTACCAACAACGCCAAGGGTGTTGCGGGCGTGGCTTACGGCGCCAAGATCGTGCCGGTGCGTGTGCTCGGCACCTGCGGTGGCTACGACTCGGATATTGCTGACGCCATCATCTGGGCATCCGGTGGCACCGTGTCGGGCGTACCGGCAAATGCCAATCCGGCCGAGGTGATCAATCTCAGCCTGGGTGGCTCAGGTGCCTGTGGCAGCACCACCCAGGCGGCAATCAATGGCGCGGTCAGTCGCGGCACCACGCTGGTGATTGCTGCCGGCAACGACAACACCAATGTCTCCAACGCTTCGCCGGCCAACTGCAACAACGTGATCGCGGTGGCATCCACGACCAGCACCGGCGCACGTTCGAGCTTCTCCAACTACGGCGCACTGATCGACATCGCCGCACCAGGCTCCAACATCCTGTCCACGCTCAACAGCGGCACCACCACGCCGGGCGCGGAAAGTTATGCGTCGTACAACGGCACCTCGATGGCCACCCCGCATGTGGCCGGCGTTGTCGCGCTGCTGCAGGCGGTTTCAACCACGCCAAAAACACCGGCGCAGGTCGAGGCCTTGATCAAAGCCAATGTCACCGCATTCCCAACCACTCCATCGCAGAGCATCGGTCCAGGCATCCTCAATGCCAAGGCGGTGGTGGATGCCGCAAACGGCGGTGGCAATCCGAACCCGGGCGGCACGGTGTTGAACAATGGCGTGCCGATTACCGGGCTTTCCGGCGCTGCCAGCAGTACGCAGTACTTCACCGTGCAGGTGCCGGCGGGTGCGAGCAATCTGGTGATTGCCAGCTCGGGCGGCAGCGGCGACGCGGACATGTATGTGCGCGCCGGCAGCCAGCCGACCACGTCCACCTATGATTGCCGGCCGTACAAGACCGGCAATGCCGAGAGCTGCACCTTCGCAACACCAGTTGCAGGTACCTACCACGTGATGCTGTCCGCGTACTCGGCGTTCTCCGGGGTCAGCCTGCAGGCCAGTTGGAGTACAGGTGGTGGCAGTGGCGGTGTGCAGACCTATAGCAACGCTACCGCCGTCACCATCGTCGACAACGCCACTGTGGAAAGCGCCATCGCCGTCTCCGGGCGAACCGGCACTGCACCGGCATCGACGCCGGTTACGGTGGACATCAGCCACACCTGGAAGGGTGATCTGAAAGTGGATCTGGTCGCGCCGGATGGCAGTGTCTATGTGCTGAGCAACTATGCCGGCGGCAGTGCCGACGACATCAAGCAGACCTTCAACGTGAATCTGTCCAGCGAAGCGCTCAACGGCAATTGGAAGCTGCGCGTCAACGACAAGGCCAGTGGCGACACCGGTCGTATCAACAGTTGGTCGATCAGGTTCTGAATTGAGCAAGGTTCAAGCGGCAGGCAATGGCCGACTGAAGGCACCATTGCCTTGTTGTGATGTGACAGGGCCCCGGCGTTCTCGCCGGGGCTTTTTGTTTGCTCGTTGGTGGATCTCAGCGCGTGCGGATCCCACCACTCTTCAGCGTGTTGCTTTGTCATGCCGCGAGCAGTCATTGCCGGCATTGATGTGTCCCGGATGCATCGAGGATCGTGCTGTGCGCTTCCCTGACTGATGCGTTGGGGGGTTCTGACTGCGGCTGGGACAGGGGTTTCAGTAGTCCCCCGATGGGAGTGTGCAAGGCGGATGCCTAGTGTCGGCAGGCGGGTCGGTGACAGGGGGCGATCCGGAGCGTCCTGTCCAGGTGACGGTTGCTGTCCACACCAGAAGCACTGGGCAGGGCCGGCGCCGCGCAAGCGGCAACTTCCATGCAGAAGGGTTAAACAATGTCATCCAAATCGCGCCGTAGGCTTTGCCGTGGGTTCGTGGCAGCTGGCACTGCTTCGCTGTTTCCCCTGCTGTTGTGCATGCCGGCTTTGGCCGGTGAAGTGCAACTCGCAGGTCTGGACTCCGCACCTGCGCATCAACGCTTTATCGTCAAGCTCCGCCCGGACATGACTCGGATTGAAAGCAAGGTCGCGCTGGGCAACGCCTTGACCTCTGCCGCACGTGCGCTGCCGGTGCGCGCAGGCAAAACAGGCACGCTGCAGCACCTGCGCCGGTTGGCGGTTGGTGCGGACGTGGTGCAGGTGGACACCCCGCTGGATCGCATCGAGGCGCAAGCACTGATGCATCGATTGGCTGCGGATCGCAATGTCGACTATGTCGAGCTTGATCTGCGGCATACCATCGATGCCGCGCCGAACGATCCACGGTTCGGCGAGCAATGGGGGCTGTCCGGCACCTATGGCATCAAGGCCGCCGAGGCTTGGGAAAATGCGATCGGGGCTGGCGTGGTGGTGGCGGTGCTGGATACCGGTATTGCCAGCCACAGCGACCTGAATGCCAATGTTCTGCCTGGTTATGACTTCATTGATGACATCGAGGTGGCCAATGATGGCGATGGTCGAGATGACGATGCCAGCGACCCGGGTGACTGGGTGACAGCCAACCAATGTGGTGGCAGCCACGGTGCGCAGAACTCCAGTTGGCATGGCACCCATGTGGCCGGCACCGTTGCGGCGGTGACCGACAACGGCAAGGGTGTGGCGGGCGTTGCGCCTGGTGTCAGGATCGTACCGGTACGCGTGCTTGGTCGTTGTGGTGGCTATACCTCGGATATCGCCGATGCGATTGTCTGGGCCGCTGGCGGGCAGGTACCCGGCGTGCCCGCAAATGCCAATCCGGCAGAGGTCATCAATCTCAGCTTGGGTGGCGCTGGCACGTGCGGCAGCACCATGCAGAACGCGATCAACAGCGCGACAGGCAAGGGCGCGACCCTGGTCATTGCGGCTGGCAACAGCAACAGCAACGTTGGCAAGGCCTCGCCTGCCAACTGCAACAATGTCATCGCCGTTGCTGCCAGTGACAGCGCTGGCAAACGTTCGATCTGGAGCAGTAGCCAGCAGTCAAACCATGGTCCACTGGTGGACGTTGCAGCGCCGGGCAGCTCCATTCTTTCCACGCTCAACAATGGCAGCAAGGGCCCGGTGGGCGAGAGCTACGCCTCCTATGGCGGGACCTCGATGGCGGCGCCGCATGTGGCTGGCGTGGTGGCACTGGTGCAACAGGTATCCAATCCCGTGCGTACGCCAACGGAGATTGAAGCCTTGATCAAGGCTACGGTGACTCCCTTTCCCGCTGCACCGGACCGCGAGATCGGCGCCGGCATCGTCAATGCACAAGCGGCTGTGGCCGTAGCATTGGGTGGCCCGTTGCCACCGGAGCCGGAGCCAGACCCGGCAACCGAGCTGGACAACGGTGTGGCGCTGACTGGCTTGGCGGGCAGCAAGGGCAGCAACAGTTATTACAGCGTGCGGATACCTGCGGGGGCGTCGAATCTGCTGATCAGTATTGCCGGCGGCAATGGCGATGCGGACCTGTACGTGCGCGCTGCCAGCCGCCCCACCGCCTCCACCTACGATTGCCGTCCGTTCACTGCAGGCAATGCCGAGAGCTGCAGTATTCCCGTTCCTGCAGCGGGCACTTACCACGTCATGTTGACCGGCTACTCGGCGTACTCGGCGGTGCGTTTGAAGGCGAGTTGGGGTCTGCTGCCGGCACAGACCTATAGCAGCAACGAGGGGGTGGATATCCCCGACAACCGCACGGTGGAGAGTGCGATCAACGTATCAGGGCGTACCGCCAATGCCCCGGCAGCCACTCCGGTAACGGTGGATATCAGCCATAGCTGGCGCGGCGACCTGAAGGTGGAGCTGCTCGCGCCTGGCGGCCGTGCCTATCTGCTGAGCAACTACGAAGGAGGCAGTGCCGATGACATCAAGCAGGCCTTCGAGGTCAATCTATCCAACGAGGCCTTGAATGGCATCTGGAAGTTGCGTGTCAACGACAGGGCCAGCGGCGATACCGGGCGCCTCAATGGCTGGTCGATCACGTTCTAGCGCAAAGCAGCGCTTGTCACTGTGCATGAGTCTGGCGTTGTAGTCAGGCTCATTCCGGTGAACGCAACTCAGTCCTCGCAGATATCGGTGCAACTGGCCTGCAGAACCTGCAAGGCGTCGGCCGGGGCGATATCCAGCAGCAGGCCGCGTTGGCCGGCGTTGATGTACAGCGTGTCGTGCTGCGAAGCGCTGGTGGCGAACACCACCTTGGCCGGTCGCTGCTGTGCAAAGGGACTGATACCACCGACCTTGTAGCCGCTGCGCTTCTCGGCCTCGGGGACTTCCATCATCTGCGCGTGCTTGCCGCCGCAATGGGCGGCAAGCTTCTTCAAGGACAAGCGCTGATCGGAGGGAATCACCGCGATCAGTGGCTGCTTGTCCACCCACGCCATCAGCGTCTTGAACATGCGTTGCGGGGCAATGCCCAGCGCCTGCGCTGCCGCCAGCCCCTTGCTGTCGACATCGGCTGAGTAGTCATAGGCATGCACGCCATGGGCGATGCCTGCCTTGTCCAATGCGGCGGTAGCGCGGGTGCTTTTTGCCACTTACAGCGATTCGAAGCGGTTGGCGTCGACGTTCTTGCGGACCTTCTCCGGATTCCAGATGCGGCCGTTCATGGCGATGTAGACGCCTTCCGGCAGCGATTGCACCGCGCCGATCGCGCAGCCGATGTTGAACTCGGCATCGGAACCGCGGAAACGGGCCGGGCTGAGCGCGCCGGTCATCACGATGGTCTTGCCGGGAATGGTGGCCAGCACCTTGCCGGTGGCCACCATCGAGTCGGTACCGTGGGTGACCAGCACGTGGCGGGTTGGCTGCGCGGCGATGGTGGCGCGGATCAGCTCGCGGTCGTCGTCGCTGATGTGCAGCGAGTCCTTGCGCAGGATCGGAATCACATTGAAACGGAAGGTCACGCCCAGCTCGCGCAGGATCATGCCGATCTGCGGATCACCGATCTGGTAATCGGACTTGTCGTCGAAGTAGATCTTGTCGATCGTGCCACCGGTGGTGACGATCAGGAGTTCTTCCATCATTGCGGTAAATCCTTGCGGTGACTGCCAGCGGCACGGGCCGCGATGCTGCGAATGATAATGCCGTAGGCTGCGCCGGGCCACGTTACGTCACGTCACGTTGGTAGAGCCGAGCCATGCTCGGCTGGGGCTTGCCCGGGAATCCATCGGCGCCTGTAGGAGTCAACTGTCTTGAGCGCCCCCCGCTATACCGGCTGCCCAAGGTGCGTTGTCACGCTTCATGGCATTGAGCCTGGTCAGGTATTTGCGCATACAGGCGGTGACA